>NZ_SCMM01000042.1:0-42566 GCF_005503345.1 Ramlibacter sp. 2FC | reverse complement strand
ACCGGCACCGCCGCCGCCAGGAAGGCCGCCGCGAAGCTCGCGCTGGCCGTGTCCGTGTCCGTCGGCACACCGTCCGTCTCCGCGTCCTGCGTGGTCAGCGTGATGCCGCCGTCAGCCACCGCGCCCGCCGTCACGCTGGGCACGTCGTCGATGATTTCGATGGTGATCGCCGCGGGCGCAGAAGTCGCTGTGCCGTCGAAAGTCGTCAGGGTGAAGACATCGGTCTCCGTGCCATCCACATCCGTGGTCGTGCTCGTCAGCTCGTAGATGTAGCTGGCAACGCCGCCGCTGTAGGCCGTCACGGTCAGCGTGCCGTTCGCGCCGGCGAAGCTGTGACCCACCAGGCTGCCGATCGCTACCGTATCGCCGTTGATCGTCACGCTCTGGATGTCGTCCAGACCATCCGCATCCGACACCGTGAAGGTCCCGGACGCAAATTCGCTGTTCGCGCCCGCGTCGGACCCGATGATGGCCAGGCCGGACTCGAACACCAGGTCGTTGGCACCCCCAGGCTCACCACTGTTGGTCGTGATGATCGGCACGTCATTCGTGCCGGTGATGGTGATGGTGATGTCGGCGAGGTTGCTGAGGTTGGCGCCGTCAGTCACCCGGTACACATCGGGAAAGACCATGTTGATGGCTTCCCCATCGTCCAGCGCCTGCGCGGCGGCCTGCGTGGCCTCGTTCATCGTGAAGGTGTAGCCACCGGTCGCGCTGTTGAGGACCAGCGTGCCGTAGGCATTGGTCACGGTAACGGAGGGACCCACCACGGACAGCGTCTGGCCGTCCACGTCCGAGTCGTTGGGCAGTACGTTGCCCGAAACGGAGATCTGGTCTTCGGTCAGGCTGTTGGCATCGTCCACCGCCACAGGAGCGTGGTCGTCGTCGACGATGGTCACGGTCGCCGTGTCGTTGGTCAGCGTAGCCCCTATGGGATTGCTCAGGACGATGGTGAAGGTTTCATCACCTTCGACGAGAATGTCGCCGACGATGTTCTCGGTCACGAAAAAGCCGGTGTAGCCCGCAGGGATGGTGACCGTACCGGTAGTCGCGCCGTCGAAATAATCGGCCGGATGGCTCGCGGTGCCGGGCACGATGGTGTAGGTGACCGTCACGTCGGTCGTGGCGACCTGGTTCAGCGAGATCAGGAAGGTGACAGAATGTGCGTTTCCGTCGGACCCCTCCGGCACCCCCACCCCGGAAACGCCGCCCTGAATGATCTCGCCGGAGATCAGCCCCGGACCGCCCTGGCCCTGGCCCACCTGCGCGCCTATCGTGATGCCGACGCTGACCGTGGGTTCCTGGGTCTCCTCGGGAACGGCCTGAATATCCGGCTCGATCTCGGGCGCCGCGAAGCTGTAGTTGTAGGCCAGCGGCTCCAGCGGCTCGGTGATGCGCAGCAGGCGCACGAAGCTGTTGCCGCCGTCGGCGGCGCCGCCGGCACCGCCGCCCAGGCCGGCCGCCGCGGCCTCGAGTTCCTGGCTCAGGTCGCCGCCGCGCTCCAGGGCCTGGATCACGGCGTCGATGGCGGCAGGGGCGGCCACGGCGCTGTCCTGCGCGCTGGGGCGCTGGTCGGAGTCGGTCACCTGCTCGTCGAGCCGCACGCTCTGCGCCGGCGCGACACTGAGCAGGCGGCCGTCCTCCATCATGAGCTCGACCTGAACATCGCCCACGGTGCGCACGGTTTCGCCCTTCTGCAGGACGTCCCCCACTTTCAATGCACGGCTATTGCCCTGGGCGTCAACAGCAAAGACGGTGCCATTCCCCTTGATGGCAACGACGGTAGCAAACTGGGCCATGATGTTCTCCGGCTGATGGTTCGAGTTGTGGTCCGCACGCTCGAGGCGGCTTGCGAACCAAGTAGCTCAAGACTACTGCCGCCACCTGGGCTTGCCTATTGCACTTTGGTACAGGTTTGGGCCGGCGCAGACGGCTGGCGCCCCCCAAAACCGCTTCGGAAGGGCTGACGGGGGCGCAAAACCCCATCCCTGGGCAGAAAAAGCGCCGGCGGCGCCTTCAGATCAGCCCGTCGTCGCGCTCGTCGCCTTCGTCGGCCAGCAGCTTGAGGCGATGGGCCAGCTGGGCGCGGGTCTGGCGCCGCTGCAGCAGCTTGGCCTGCGCGGCCACCGGCAGGTCGGTGAACTGGATCACGCCGCGGTCGATCAGCACGTCGATCAGGTCCTCGGTGACGCGCCCCATGCCGGCGTCGGTCAGGCTCAGGGGGTTGGTCTCGCTGGCGACCCCGCGCAGGAAATGGTCCACGGCCGGATCGCCCGCCGGCGCCGCCTCCCAGCCGCCGGCCCGCGCCTCGTCCTCGCTCAGGGCTTGCCGGGTCAGGGCCACGATGCGGCCCTCGGCATCACGGCGGCATAGCAGGGGCGCGGCAGGGGATGACATCGTGAGGCTCTCCTTCTCGTTCATGCGGCTCGGTCGGTGGCCCCCGCGGTGGCGGCCAGGCGCAGGGCCAGCTGCAGGCGGTCGCGCACCCCCAGCTTGTCGAACACGGCGCCCAGATGCGCCTTGACGGTGCGCTCGGAGATGTGCAGCAGGGCCGCCACCTCCTTGTTGGAGCGGCCCGCCACGACGGCCCTGGCCACCTCGGCCTCGCGCGCCGACAGGCCCTCGAGGGCCGGCGCGGCCTCGGACGCGGCGACCTCCTCGTCCGGCGGATCCGCCCGGCGGGCCAGCGCCACGCGCGTGGCGCCGAGCAGGCGCTGGATCAGGCTGGGGCCGACCCACAGGCCGCCGTGGGCCACCACCAGCGCCACTTCCTGCAGCAGCTCGGGCACCGCATAGGCATGGGCATAGCCGCTCGCCCCCTCCTCCATGGCGCGCAGGCCCTCGCGGTCGTTCGGTTCGCTGGACAGCAGCACCACGCGCTCGGCGGGCCAGGCCTGCAGGATCTGGCGCAGGTGCGCATGCCAGCGCACATCGGCCGTGCTGAGCCAGACCAGGCGGCCGTCCCGCGCCGTGCTGCCCAGGCGGTCCATCAGGCCCGCCTCGGCTAGCGTCTGGCCACCGGGGAAGGCCTCGCGCCAGCGCGCCGGTACGCCGGCGCGCGAGGCCAGGAGGAAGTAGTGCCAGGTGTTCATCGCTCGGTCAGCGCGTTCGCCTTGGCCCGCAGCACGGGCTTGAGCAGGTAGGACAGCACGGTCTTCTTGCCAGTCAGGATGTCCACCTGGGCTACCATGCCCGGGATGATGGGCAGGCCGTCGCCCAGCTTGGGCTTGTGGGTGCGCACGCGCACCAAGTAGAAGGCATTGCCCTTCTCGTCGACCACGGTGTCGGCGCCGATGTTGATGAGCTCGGCATTCAGGCCGCCGTAGACGGCGTAGTCGTAGGCCGTGAACTTGACCACGGCCTGCTGGCCCGGCCGCAGGAAGGCGATGTCCTTGGGATTGACCTGGGCCTCGAGGATCAGGGTGTCGTCCAGCGGCACGATCTCGACCACCTCCTTGCCGGGCTGGACCACGCCACCCACGGTGTTGACCAGCAGGCGCTTGACGGTGCCGCGCACCGGCGACTTGATGTCGGCATGCTTGACCTTGTCCTCCAGCGCGCGCCCGCCCTGCGACAGCGAGGACAGCTTGCTCATGGTCTCGGACAGCTCGGCGCTCATCTCGTTGCGGTTGCTGAGCTGGACCTCGTCGATGCGGCGCTGCGCCTCCAGGATGGCGGCCTGCACGCGCAGGCTCTGGGCGCCGAGCTGGTCGCGGTCGCCGCGCAGGCGGGCCACGTCGCGCTCCAGGCGCAGCACCTCGACCTCGGACACGGCGCCGGTGGCGACCATGGGGCGCGTGGCGTTGAGCTCCCTGAGCGTGAGCTCCAGGCTGCGCTCGGCCTGCTCGCGCCGCGCACGCACCTCGTTGAGCTCCTGTTGGCGCTGGACCAGCTGGTTCTGCGAGATCGAGATCTGCGCCTGTATGCCTTCGCGCCGCGACATGTAGAGGCGCTGCTCCTGGGCCACCACGTCGGGCGCCTCCTTGAGCAGTTCGGGCGAGGGGTTGAACGGCTCGCCGCGCGTCAGCGCCTGCAGGCGCAGCGCCTTGGCCTGCAGGGACAGCTGGGCGGCCCGGCTTTCCAGCATGTTGGACATGAAGCGCGTGGGGTCGACGCGCAGCAGCAGCTGGCCGGCGTCCACCACCTGGCCCTCGCGCACGTCCAGCGACTCCACCACCCCGCCGTCCACGCTCTGGATCACCTGCACCTGGCTGGTCGGCACCACCTTGCCCAGGCCGCGCGTGACTTCGTCCACCTCGGCGAAGGCGGCCCACAGCAGCAGCAGCCCGATCACCACGGCCACGATGCGCAGCAGGCCGCGCGCGCGCAGCGGCTCCTGCTGCAGCACCGCCCAGTCGGCCTCGCTGCGCCAATCGAGCCGCTGCTCCACCTCCACCGGCGTCAGGCGCAGCACCAGGCTGCCGAACGCCCTCTGGGTGGCCTCGGTCAGGCGTTTGACCCAGCGCCCCAGCCGCTCAAACCATGCTTCGTTCAGCGCTGCCATCAGCTGGCCTTTCCGATGCGGCCCTGCTTCAGGGCAGTGACGACCTGCTCCTTCGGACCGTCGGCGACGATGCGCCCGTTGTCCATCACGATCAGGCGGTCGGCCAGGTCGAGCAGGGAGGTGCGGTGGCTGATGATCAGCACGGTCTTGCCCTGCGCGAACGCGGTCAGGCGGCGCTTGACGTCCTCCTCGCTGGAATGGTCCATCGAGGCCGTGGGTTCGTCGAGCAACAGTATGGGGGGATCGTTGATCACGGCGCGGGCGATCGCCACGCCCTGGCGCTGGCCGCCCGAAAGCGACTCGCCGCGCTCGCCGACCAGCATGTCGAAGCCCTGGGGATGGGCGTTCACCATGCCGATCAGGCCGGCCAGCTCGGCGGCCCGCACCACGGCGCGGTCGTCGGCCAGCGGCGCGCCCATGGTGATGTTGTCGCGCAGCGTGCCGTAGAACAGCATGACGTCCTGCTGCACGTAGCCGATCTGGCGCCGCAACTCGGCCGGGTCGAGCTGGCGCTGGTCGATGCCGTCGACCAGCACGGCACCCGAGCTCGGCCGGTACAGGCCGAGGATGAGCTTTTCCAGCGTGGTCTTGCCCGAGCCTATGCGCCCCAGGATGGCCACGCGCTCGCCGGGCTTGATGCTCAGGCTCACGTTGCGCAACGCGGGCTGGTGCTGGCCCGGGTAGGTGAAGCTCACGTCGCGGAATTCGATCGCGCCGCGCAGGTGGCCGCGGCTGATGAAGTTCGCGCCCTCGGGCCGCTCGACCTCGCTTTGCATCATGGTGTCGAGCGAGCTCAGCGCCGTGGCGGCCGTGTGGTACTGCACCAGCAGGCCCGCCACCGCACCCACCGGCGCCATGGCGCGCGAGGCCAGCATGGTGCAGGCGATCAGGCCGCCCATGGACAGCTCGCGCTCGGCGATCATGTAGACGCCCAGGATCACGATCACCATGTTGATGGTCTGCTGCACGAAGGCCGAGCCGTTGCTGGCGCTGGCCGACAGCAGGCGCAGCTGGGTCCCCACGCGCGCCAGCAGCACCGCGCTCTGCTCCCACTTGCGCTGGACCGGCGACTCGGCGCCCAGGGCCTTGATGGTCTCGAAGCCCACCAGGCCCTCGATCAGCGTGGCGTTGCGCTGGGCGCCGGCGCGGTAGGTGGTCTCGGCCAGCTCGTGCATGCGCCCCTGCACGGCCAGGGCGTAGAGCAGCATGACGATGCCGCCGAGCAGCAGCGGGATCAGCATGGGCCAGGCGATCCAGCCGATCACGATCATGAAGATCAGGCCGAACGGCAGGTCGATGAAGGCCGTCACGGTGGCCGAGCCTATGAAGTCGCGCACCGACTCGAAGGCGCGCAGGTTGGAAGCGAAGGAGCCCGCCGAGGCCGGCCGCTGCTCCATGCGCATGCCCAGCACGCGCTCCATGATGAAGGCCGAGAGCTTGACGTCCGAGCGGCTGCTGGCCAGGTCGATGAAGCGGCCGCGCAGCGTGCGCAGCACCAGGTCGCTCACCAGCATCAGCAGCAGGCCCAGCGACAGCACCCAGAGCGTGTCCACGGCCTGGTTGGGCACCACGCGGTCGTAGACGTTCATCACGAACAGCGGCATGCCCAGGGCGAACAGGTTGGCCAGCAGGGCCGCCAGCAGCACGTCGCGGTACAGCGGGTAGCTTTCGGCGATCACGCTCCAGAACCAGTGGCCGTGGCGTCCGCCGCTCACCTGGGGCGTGCGGGCGTCGAAGCGCAGCCTGGGCCGCAGGTAGATGGCCACGCCGGTGTAGTCGGCCGCCAGGTCGGCCAGGTCCACCGTGACCGGTGCGTCGCCGAGCTCGGGATAGACCACCCGGGCGGTGCGGCGGTCCTCGTTGAAACCCAGCAGCACGCAGGCCCGCTCTTCATGCAGCAGCAGGACGGCCGGCAGCAGCGCGGCGTTCAGGCGCTGCAGTTCCTTGCGCACCAGCTGGCTGCTGAGCTGCGCCCGCCGGGCGGCGCGGGCAAACAGGCCCGGGGTCAGGCGCTGGTGCTCGGCCGGCAGGCCGGCCATGACGGCGTCGCGCGTCAGGGCCTCGCCGTGGGCGCGCGCCACGATCAACAGGCAGGACAGTAACTCGTCGGGCTCCGCCACCACCATCGATGCGTGGTCCGGAACCCGGCTTTGCTCTTCGGACATTGGCCCCCCTGCAGTCCTCGATATGGCTACATACAGGGCAGAGTGTAACCAGTTATGTACGAATGACCGCGCTCAGTTCATGGCAACGAGTGGCCTCGAGCGGACGGCGGCCGCGCCTCGGCAGCCGCGTCCAGCAGCGCCGCCGGGTCCTCGGCGTCCAGCACGCGCTCGGACCAGGCGCGCAACTTGACGGTGTCGGCGCGCAGCACCTCCTGCTTGACAGCCAGTATCTGTGCCGGGTGCATGGAGAAGCTGCGCAGGCCCATGCCCAGCAGCAATCGGGTGAAGCCGATGTCGCCGGCCATCTCGCCGCACACGCTCACATGCTTGCCGCGCGCATTGCATTCGGAAATGGTGTCGGCCACCAGGCGCAGCACGGCCGGATGCAGGGGGTCGTAGAGGTGGGCCACCGACTCGTCGGCGCGGTCGATCGCCAGCGTGTACTGGATCAGGTCGTTGGTGCCTATCGAAAGAAAGTCGAAGTACTTGAGAAACAGCTTGAGCGTGAGCGCGGCGGCCGGGATCTCGATCATGGCGCCGAGCTTGAGCGGTCCGTAGGCCATGCCGCGCTGGTCGAGCTCGGCCCGCGCCTGATCCAGCAGGGCCAGGGTCTGGCGGATCTCGCTGCCGTGCGCCAGCATGGGGATCAGCAGGTGCACCTGGCCGTGCCCGGCCGCGCGCAGTATGGCGCGCAGCTGGGTCAGGAACATGGCCGGGTCGGCCAGGCTCCAGCGGATGGCGCGCAGGCCCAGGGCCGGGTTGAGGTGGGCGTCGTCGTGCCGGGTCTCGTCCAGCGGCTTGTCGGCGCCCACGTCCACCGTGCGTATGGTGACCGGCAGGCCCTCCATGCCCTCGACGGCGCGCCGGTAGGCCAGGTACTGCTCGTCCTCGTCGGGCAGCCGGCCCTGCCGGCCCATGAACAGGAATTCACTGCGGAACAGGCCCACGCCGACCGCGCCAGCCTTGAGCGCCCCGCCCGCGTCCTCGGGCATCTCGATGTTGGCCAGCAACTCGATGCGCTGCCCGTCCAGGGTCACGGCCGGGGTGTGGCGCAGGCGCGACAGGCGCTCGCGCTCGAGCTCGCCCTGGCGCTGCTTGAAGCCGTACTCGGCCAGGATGATGGGCGAAGGCGCGACGATCACCACGCCGGCGTCGCCGTCGATGATGAGCCAGTCGTCCTGGCGGATCAGCTGGCTGGCCCCGCGCGCGCCGACCACGGCCGGGATGTCCAGGCTGCGCGCGACGATGGCCGTGTGCGAGGTGCGCCCGCCCACGTCGGTCACGAAGCCGGCGAACACGCTCTGCTTGAACTGCAGCATGTCGGCCGGCGAGAGGTCGTGCGCCACCAGCACCAGCGGCACGTCCATGGTGTCCTCCAGCAGCAGGTCCTGCTGGCGCCGCGGGCGCGGCAGCGCGGCCACCACCGGGGAGGCCGCACCCTTCATGTGGCGCAGCACGCGCTCGACCACCTGCTCCAGGTCGGCCTTGCGCTCGCGCAGGTACTCGTCCTCCATCTCGTCGAACTGGCGCGCGATCATCTCGAGCTGGGTGGTCAGCGCCCATTCGGCGTTGTAGAGCCTCTCCTTGATCCAGTGCTTGACGCCGCCGGTCAGGGTCTCGTCCTGCATCAGCATCAGGTGCACGTCGAGCAGCGCGGTCAGCTCGGGCGGCGCGTCCTTGGGCATGTCGTGCTGCAGCCGCTGCAGCTCGTCGACCACGGCGTTGCGGCCCCGGCGCACGCGCTCGATCTCGGCCTCCACCTGGTCGGGCTCGATGAAATAGTGCGCCACGTCCACGCGGCTGGACGCCACCAGCACGGCGCGCCCGATGGCGATGCCGCGGGCGACGGGAAGACCGTGGACGGAAAAAGTCATAGCTCTGTCTCTCTCACTCGCCTTCGCCAAACTTGTCGGCCATCAGCGCCAGCAGCGCATCCATGGCCTCCTGCTCACGCTCGCCGTCGGTTTCCAGCGTGACCACGCTGCCCAGGCCGGCCGCCAGCATCATCACGCCCATGATGCTCTTGGCGTTCACGCGCCGCTCGCCCCTGGAAATCCAGATCTCGCAGGGGAAGCCGCCAGCCAGCTTGGTCAGCTTGGCCGAGGCACGGGCATGCAGGCCCAGTTTATTGCTGATGGTCGTATCGTTCTTGATCATGGTTTTTTCTGGGCTGGTTCTGCGGCGCCGTGACAGCCGCCTGCATGATGCCCTGGGTGCCGCCCGCGAGGGCGCGGGCCACCAGCGCCTCCAGCGCCTCGTGCCGGTAGCTCACGCTGCGCAACAGCATCGGCAGGTTGACCCCGGTCACCAGCCGGGTATGCAGGCCGTCGACCAGCTTCTGCGCCACGTTGCAGGGCGTGGCGCCGAACACGTCGGTCAGCACCAGCGCCTGAGGCGCGTCGAGCTGGCTCAGCGCAATGCGTGCCGCCGCCAGGGTCTCCTCGGGCGGGGCGTTGGGCTGCACGTCCAGCGCCAGCACCTCGCGGCCGCAGTCCGGAAACACGTGCAGCGCACACAGGCGCAGCGCATGGGCCAGCGGCGCATGGGCGATGATGAGGATGCCGTTCATAGAGTCCGATTATCGGGTTTCACCGCCACGAAGTGGCCATAGGCGGCCAGACAGCCCAGTGCGAACAGCCCCAGCGCCGCCTGGAAGGCCGCGGCCTCGGCCAGCCCCGCGGCGCGGAACAGGTCGATCGCGACACCGATGCCCCACTGCATCACGAACACGCCGGCGAAGATCACCAGGTTGTAGGCCGACAGGGCCCGCCCGGCCAGCGCCGGCGGAAAGGCCATGGCCACGGCGGGCTGGGCCAGCGACATGAAGCTGCTGCTCACGCAGTACATGGCCAGCAGGGCGGCGGCCCCCGTTTCTGCCGCCGGACCGGCCAGGGCCAGCGCAGCCAGCAGCACGAAGCTCAGCGGCATGCCGCGCGCGATCAGGCGCTCGGCCGTCAGCCCGCGGCGCGCCAGCCCCGGCATCACCATACCCCAGCCCCAGAACGTGACCAGCATGGCCAGGTTGAGCCAGAACAGGCCGGTGGCCGCGGCCAGCGGCGTGAAGCCTGCCACCTTGACCATCCAGGGCCCGGCCCAGAGGGTCTGGATCGCGACCATGCCGCCGTAGTTGACGAAACCGATCGGCACCATGCGCCTGAAGCAGGGGTGGCGCCAGACCGCGCCGTAGCCGGCCGGCTCGGCCGATGGCGCCGCCCCAGCACCGGCCGGCAAGACGGCCCAGCGCGGCACCTTCCAGGCGATCAGGGCCATGGCCAGCAGCATCAGCGCCGCCAGGCCCCAGAACAGCGGCCGCCAGCCCAGGCGCGGCAGCAGCCACTGCACCGGCAGCGTCGAGGCCAGCATGCCGAAGGAACCGGTCATCAGCATCCAGGAGTTGGCCCGCAGCTGGGCGCTGGCATCGAGCCAGCGGCGGTAGCCGGTCAGCGGCGCCATCAGGCAGGCGCTCACGCCCACGCCGCACAGCACGCGCGCGGCCAGCAGGGCCGGGAAGCTGCCGGCGGCCGAGAAGGCCAGGCAGCCGAGCACGGCCACGGCCAGGAAGGCCAGGATCACGCGCTTCGGGCCATGCCGGTCCAGCCATTGGCCCAGCGGCAGCTGGGTCAGGGCAAAGCCGAGGAAGTAGCCGCCGGCCAGCAGGCCGAGCTCGCGCGCGTTGAGCGCGAACTCCTGCGTCAGCACCGGCGACAGGGTGGCCGTGACCGCGCGCACCAAGGCCGAGAAGAAATAGGCGAAGGCGAAAGCCAGGAACACCACGATGGCGGTGCGGCGCGGCAGCAGCGCCAAGCTCATGGCAGGCGCAGGCCCGAGAAGAAGGTGTCGGCCAGCTCGGAAGACAGCGTGTCGGCGTAGACCACGGCATGCACCAGCTGCACGCCCGAGCCGCTGGCCTGGGCCAGCCAGACCGCCTGGGCCTGGACGGCGCGGCCGTCCGGCCGCTGCCCGCGCGCCGTCACGCGCAGCGACTCGCGCAGCGGCAGGCTGCCGGGCGGCTGGAACGGCGCCTCGGCGACGGCGCCTGCGTGCATGTTGGCCAGCGTGGCCTGCTTCCAGCCGGCCAGGGCTGCGCCGGCGACCTTGGCATCGTCGAGCCGGGCCAGCATCACGGCGAAGGTGGCGCCGCCGGTCTCGCAGCCGGCCATCTGCAGCGTCACGGGCGCCTGGCCCATGACCACCTCGCGCGTGCCGCGGTCGGGCTTGCAGGGCAGCAGGGCCAGCGGCGTGGCGGGGTCGAAGCGGACCTCGCGCCAATCGAAAGTGGGACTGCAGGCCGCCAGCCACAGCGGCAAGGCCAGTAGAAGCAAACGCATGGACCGATTATCGGCCGGGATTTTTCGCGACAATGCGCCGATGAACGCATTGCAAGGCATACGCATCCTCGACCTGTCCCGCGTGCTGGCCGGCCCCTGGTGCACCCAGACCCTGGCCGACCTCGGCGCCGACGTGATCAAGATCGAGCGCCCCGGCTGCGGCGACGACACGCGCGGCTGGGGCCCGCCCTTCCTGAAGGACGACGCGGGCCAGGACACGGCCGAGGCGGCCTACTACCTGGGCGCCAACCGCAACAAGCGCTCGGTGACCTGCGACATCGCCCAGCCGGCCGGCCAGGCGCTGGTACGCGAACTGGTCCGCCACTGCGACGTGTTCATAGAGAACTTCAAGGTCGGCGACATGGCGCGCTACGGCCTGGACTACGACAGCCTCAGGGCCATACAGCCGCGCCTTGTCTACTGCAGCGTGACCGGCTTCGGCCAGACCGGCCCCTACCGCGAGCGCGCCGGCTACGATTACGCGATCCAGGGCATGGGCGGGCTGATGAGCATCACCGGCGAGCGCGACGACCTCGTGGGCGAGAGCGGCCACAAAGTGGCCGGGGGCCCGCAGAAGGTGGGCGTGGCCGTGGCCGACCTGTTCACCGGCATGTACGCCAGCGTGGCCATCCTGGCGGCGCTGCGCCATGCCGAGCGCACGGGCGAAGGCCAGCACGTCGACATGGCCCTGCTCGACACCCAGGTTGCGATGCTGGCCAACCTGGGCGCCAACTACCTGGTCAGCGGCAAGACGCCGGGCCGGGTCGGCAACGCGCACCAGAACATCGTGCCCTACCAGGTGTTCGAGGTTGCGCCGGCCGCGGACGGCAGCAAGGACCACCTGATCCTGGCCGTGGGCAACGACGGGCAGTTTGCCAAGTTCTGCGAAGTGGCCGGGCAGCCCGAGCTCGCGGTGGACCCGCGCTACTCGAAGAATGCCGACCGGGTGCGCAACCGCGCCGAGCTGGTGCCCCTGCTCGAAGCGATCATGAAGACCCGCGCCAAGGCCGACTGGCTGGCCGCGCTGGAGGCGGCCAAGGTGCCCTGCGGCGCGATCAACAACCTGGCCGAGGTGTTCGCCGACCCCCAGGTGTGCGAGCGCGGCATGGTCACGCACTGGGCGCACCCGCTGCGCCAGGAGTTGGCCCTGGTGTCCAGCCCGATCAAGCTCAGCGCCACGCCGGTGCGCACCGACCTGCCGCCGCCCCTCTTGGGCCAGCACACCGACGAGGTGCTGCGCGAGCTGCTGGGCTGGCCCGAGGACCGGGTGGCGGCGCTGCGCCAGCAGGGGGTTCTGTGATGACCAACTTCCTGCTCGTGCACGGTGCCTGGCATGGCGCCTGGTGCTGGCGCCGCGTCAGCGAGGCCCTGGTGCGCGCCGGCCACCGCGCCCATGCCGTGACCCTGACCGGCGTAGGCGAGCGCTCACATCTCCTGAATCCATCCATAGACCTGGAAACCCATATCGCCGATGTGATCGCCGCGCTCGAGGCCGAGGAACTGGACGACGCCGTGCTGGCCGTGCACTCCTATGCGGGCATGCTCGGCACGGCCGTGGCCGACCGCCTGCCGGGCCGGCTGCGCCACCTGGTCTATGTGGACGCCGTCGTGCCCAAGCCCGGCGAGAGCTGGGGCAGCACCCATGCCAGTGCCACGCGCCAGGCGCGCCTGGCGGCCGCGGCGGCCTCGCCCGACCGCAGCTTCCCGGCCCCGGACCCGGCCGTGTTCGGCCTGTCCGAGGCCGACCATGCCTGGGTAAAGCGCCGCCAGACCCCGCATCCCGGCGCCACCTACGAGGCGCCGCTGTCCTTCGACCCCCAGCGGGTGGCGCGCACGCCGCGGACCTTCGTCAATTGCATACACCCCGCGCTGGCGACCATAGACGCGATCCGCCCGCGCGTGACCGACCCGAAGTTCTGGGATGGCGCCTGGCTGCCGGGCTCGCGCGTCGTGACGCTGGAGACCGGCCACGACCCCATGATCAGCGCGCCCGAGGCCCTGACTGGGGTGCTGCTGGACTGCGCCGCCTGAGGGCCCGGCAGGCGCGGGGCGAACTTTTTGCGCGCGGACGACTCCCTCCTTGCTGGCCCATGATCCGCCGGGGCGGATCACTGGGAAATTCCTTCGCCATTAGACTGGTGCAGATCGACGGTTCTGCGCGTGAACAAATGAAACGAATCTGGATGGGTGCCGCTGCGGCGGCCGTGGTGCTGGCCCTGGCCGCCGGTATGTTCCTGGGCTCGGGCTCGCAGGCCGCGCCCGAGTCCACCTTCGTGCTGCTCGACGGCTCCAAGAAAAGCACGGCCGACCTCAAGGGCAAGGTCACCCTGGTGAACTTCTGGGCCACCAGCTGCGTGACCTGCGTCGCCGAGATGCCCAAGGTGATCGCCACCTACGAGAAGTACAAGTCGCGCGGCTACGACACCCTGGCCGTGGCCATGAGCTACGACCCGCCGACCTACGTGGTGAACTTCGCCCAGACGCGCCAGCTGCCCTTCCCGGTGGCGATCGACAACACCGGCGCGGTGGCCAAGGCCTGGGGCGAAGTGCAGCTGACCCCAACGACCTACATCGTCAACAAGCGCGGCGAGATCGTCAAACGCTACGTGGGCGAGCCCGATTTCGCCGAACTGCACCAGCTGATCGAGGCCCTGCTGGCGCAGACCTGAGCATGGCACCCGCGCCGCAGCGCCCGCGCCATGAAAGCCTCACTGGCTGGTGAAGGCGTCGTGACAAGCCTTGCAAGCGTCGCGTGCCGGGCCGTAGGCGGCCTTCAGCTGGTCCAGGTTGCCGGTCTTGGCGGCCGCGGCGAGCTTGACGACCTCGCCCTGCATCTTGTCCCCCAGTTCCTTGAAGCGGGCCTGCTCGGTCCAGATCGCCGGCTTGGCGTCGGTGGGCGCCCCCTTGTCCGTGCCCGGCCCGAAGGCGATCCAGGGCAGCTTGGACAGCATGACCACGAGCTCGGCGTTGTCTGCCGCCAGCTTGGCGTCGTAGGGCATGCGCCCGCTGGCCATCGCGCCTATGGTGCCGTAGAACGCGCGGCCCTGTACCGTCATCACGCTCTGGCGGTACTTGATCGCCGCCTCGGGCGTGCGAAACTGGGCCTGGGCCGGCGTCACGAGGACGGTGGCCAGGGTGGCCAGCGCGATCAAGGCAGTGTTCTTCATCTTCAAGCGATTCCTTCGCAAGTTGGGAAACACGTGGCAACTGCCGGTGGACCCATTCTGGCGCAAAAGTTCCCCGGCCCGCCCAGGCGCATGAGGCCCGGGACCGACGAGAGACATCCAGCATGAACACCCTTCGCATCTGGGACCTGCCCACCCGGCTGTTCCACTGGGCCCTGGTCGCCTGCTTCTTCGGCCTCTTCATCACCGGCAAGCGTGGCGGCGACGCCATGGAATGGCATTTCCGGTTCGGCTACACCATGGCCAGCCTGCTGCTGTTCCGCCTGGCCTGGGGCCTGGTCGGCGGCCGCTGGTCGCGCTTTGCCGCCTTCCTCTATCCGCCGCGCGCCCTGCTCGCCCAGTTGCGCGGCAATCCTGCCCCCGAGCACTCGGCGGGGCACAGCCCGTTGGGCGCGGCTTCGGTGCTCGCGATGCTGCTGTTTCTGCTGGCCCAGGTGGGCACGGGGCTGTTCAGCGAGGACAAGGGCGAGGCCTTCGGCCCGCTCAGCGCCCTGGTCTCCGGCGCCACGGTGCGCCTGGCCACCGGCTACCACAAGAACATAGGGCAACTCGTGCTGCTGGCCCTGGTGCTGCTGCACCTCGCGGCGATCGCCTACTACCAGCTCCGCCTGCACCGCAACCTGGTCAAGCCCATGATCACCGGCGACAAGCGGCTGGCCGAGCCTGTGCCTGCCTCGCGTGACGATGCCTGGTCGCGCCTGGCGGCCGCCGCCCTGCTGCTGGCCAGTGCGGCCCTGGTGGGCTGGGTCGTCCAGCTCGGCGGTTGAGCCTTCCGGCCCTGAAAGACGATAAACTTTGGAAGCCATCATCGCCACCCGCCCTTGGACAAGCCCCAGATCGAGCTGATCAGCGCCTCCAGCCCCGAGCAGCTGCAGGCCACCCGAGAGATTTTCGAGGAGTACGCGCGCTCGCTCGACGTCGACCTGTGCTTCCAGCAGTTCGACGAGGAACTGGCCGGCCTGCCCGGTGAATACGCCGCGCCACGTGGCGCCCTGCTGCTGGCCCTGGTGGATGGCACCGTCGCGGGCTGCTGCGCCCTGCGGCCACTGGACACCGTGGACTACCCGAACGCGAGCGAGATGAAGCGCCTGTACGTACGCAAGGCCTTTCGCGGCTTCGGCCTGGGCCGCCAGCTGGCCGAGGCCACGCTGGACGCCGCGCGCCGGGCCGGCTATGGCTGCGTGCTGCTGGACACGCTGGACGAGATGGAGGCGGCCCGCGCGCTCTACGAGGAGCTGGGCTTCGCCGAGATTCCGCCCTACTACCACAACCCGGTGGCGGGCGCCCACTACCTCAAGGTCGAGATCGACTAGGCCGAACTTTGATCAACTGATTCGGCCGTAATCCAGCAACGACGCGGGTTACGGCCATTTTCTTGTCCGGGTTTGTACCCATGTAAATTCGCAATTTCGTTCTTGAATTTCCTATGAACATCGCCTATCAATGAGGCCATGTACATTGAGTCGATTCCCAACCGCGACTCGCCTCCGGCCATCCTGCTGCGCGAGTCCTGGCGCGAGGACGGCAAGGTCCGCAAGCGCACCCTGGCCAACCTGTCTTGCCTGTCGCCCGAGGTCGTCGAGGGGCTGAAGGTGCTGCTGCGCGGCGGCGTGGCCGTACCCAGCGCCGAGGAGGTCTTCGCCATCGAGCGGTCGCTGCCGCACGGCCATGTGGCCGCCGTGTTGGGTAGCGCCCGAGGCTGCGGGGCGACGAACTGGTTCGCCTCGGCGCCCAAAGACTTGCAGCCAGTGCTGCTGGCCATGCTGGTGGCGCGCGTGCTCGAGCCGGCATCCAAGCTGGCCACGCACCGCATGCTGCACGACGACACGGCCACCTCCTCGCTGGGCCGGATGCTGGGCGTGGGGCAGTGCTCGGCCGATGAGCTGTACCGGGCGCTGGACTGGCTGCATGAGGCGCAGCCGGCCATCGAGCGGCGCCTGGCGCGCCAGCACCTGGTGGGCTCCACGCTGGTGCTGTACGACCTGACCTCGACCTGGCTGACCGGGCGCTGCTGCGAGCTGGCCGCGCGGGGCCATTCGCGCGACGGCAAGCGCGATGATCCTCAGATTGTCTTCGGCCTGATCTGCACGGCCGAAGGCTGCCCGATCGCGGTGGAGGTGTTCCCCGGCAACACGGCCGACCCGGCCACGGTGGCCGCGCAGGTGGCCAAGCTCAAGGAGCGCTTTGGCATCGAGCGTGTCGCCTGGGTGGGCGACCGCGGCATGCTGACTTCGGCGCGCATCGAGCAGGTGCTCAGGCCCCAGGGCATGGACTGGGTCAGCTCCCTGCGCGCCCCGCAGATCGCGCAACTGGCCGCCGAGCATGGCCCCTTCCAGCCCTCTTTGTTCGACGAGCGCAACCTGATCGAGCTGACCAGCGGGCATTTCCCCGGCGAGCGCCTGGTGGTGTGCCGCAACCCGGCGCTGGCCGAGGAGCGCTCTCGCAAGCGCGGCGAGTTGCTGGCCGCCACCGAGGCCGATCTGGCGAAGATCGCCGCAGCGACCCAGCGAGCGCGCAACCCGCTGCGCGGCCAGCAGGCGATTGCGCTGCGCGTGGGGCGCGTGATCGAGCGCTTCCACATGGCCAAGCACTTCGATCTCACGATCACCCACACGGCGCTGACCTGGCGCCGCAAGGAGGAGGCTATTTGCCAGGAGGCGGCGCTCGACGGCCTGTACGTGATCCGCACCAGCCTGGCTGCCGCGCAGCTCGATGCAGCGGCAGCGGTCGCCGCCTACAAGAGCCTGGCCCAGGTGGAGCGGGCGTTTCGCTCGATGAAGACGGTGGACCTGCAGGTGCGCCCGGTCTTCCACTACAGCGAGCAGCGCGTGCGCGCGCATGTGTTCCTGTGCATGCTGGCCTACTACGTGGAGTGGCACATGCGCGCTCGCTTGAAGCCGATGCTGTTCGATGACGAGTACCTCGACGAGGCGAGCGCGAGTCGCGCCTCGCCGGTGCTCAAGGCGCAGCGCTCCGAGCATGCCCGCGCCAAGGACGCGAGCAAGCGCGCCGATGACGGCTTGCCGCTGCACAGCTTCAGGACGCTGCTCAAGGACCTGGGCACGCTGGCCTACAACATCACGCACACCAGCCCGAACCCGAACGCCAAGATCGTCATCACGACCCGGCCCACGCCGCTTCAGGCCAAGGCCTTCCAGTTGCTCGGCCTGAACCCGGCCTGTACCCAGTAGGCCACCCTCTTCGCGCGCGAAAATCCAGCGCGATCAACTACTTACGTCGGGTCAATCGTCAAAGTTCGGACTAGGGCCGCCAAAGAAAAAGGGCGGCCCATCGCCGCCCTTGGAGACCGGTGAACGCTCTTCAGCCCTTGGCTTGGCCCAGCAGCGTCGCCGCGTCGCTGACCTCGAACTTGCCCGGGCCTTCGACGTTGAGCGCGACCACCTTGCCGTCCTTGACCAGCATGGAGTAGCGGTTGCTGCGCAGGCCCAGGCCCTTGCCCGTCAGGTCCAGCGTCAGGCCCACGGCCTTGGCGAAGGCGGCGTCGCCGTCGGCCAGCATGCGCACCTTGCTGCCGGTCTTCTGGTCGCGCGCCCAGGCGCCCATCACGAAGGCGTCGTTGACGCTCAGGCACCAGATTTCATGAACGCCGGCGGCCTTGAAGGCATCGTGCTGCTCCACATAGCCCGGCACATGCTTGGCCGAACAGGTGGGCGTGAAGGCGCCGGGCAGCGCGAACAGCGCGATGGTCTTGCCGGCCGTGGCCTTGCTTACGTCGACCGGGTTCGGGCCGATGCTGCAGCCTTCGCCCTCGACTTCGGAATACTCCATCAGCGTGACGGCGGGCAGGGTGTCTCCGACTTTGATCATGAATCTCTCCTGGACAGGTGGTGAAAAAAGAAAAAGGCCGGCGCGTTCGATCGCCGCCCCAAAAGAAAAACGACCCACATTGTGGGCCGTTTTTCAGGGCTCTGCAGTCGGGGGCCGGGAGGGCTTAGACCGCGGCCGCCTTTTCCACCAGACGGGTCGCAACCCAGTTCTTGGTCTTGGAAATCGGACGGCTCTCCGTGATCTCGATCATGTCGCCCAGGTGGTACTCGCCCTTTTCGTCGTGGGCGTGGTACTTGCTCGACTTGGCGACGATCTTGCCGTAGAGCTCGTGCTTGACACGGCGCTCGACCAGCACGGTCACGGTCTTGGCGCGCTTGTCGCTGACCACCTTGCCAATCAAGGTGCGCTTGAGGGATGTTTTAGCTTCCGTCATGGTCACTCCTTACTTGGCGGCTTGCTTTTCAGCAAGAACGGTCTTGGCACGCGCGATGCTGCGGCGCGTCGCGCGCAGCTGGCTCGTGTTGTTGAGTTGTTGCGTGGCCTTTTGCATGCGCAGGCCGAAGTGGGCCTTTTGCAGGTCCTTGACTTCGGCTTCCAGGCCGGCAACGTCTTTCTGGCGCAGTTCAGCAGCTTTCATTTCTTCCATCTCCTGATCACTGGCCGATCATGCGGGCCACGAAGGTCGTGCGCAGCGGCAGCTTGGCGGCCGCCAGCTTGAACGCTTCGCGGGCCAGCTCCTCGGGCACGCCGACGATCTCGTACAACACCTTGCCGGGCTGGATTTCGGCCACGTAGTACTCGGGGTTACCCTTGCCGTTACCCATACGCACTTCGGCGGGCTTGGTGGAGATCGGCTTGTCGGGGAACACGCGAATCCAGATGCGGCCGCCACGCTTGACGTGACGGGAAATCGCACGGCGGGCCGACTCGATCTGGCGCGCGGTGAGGCGGCCGCGGTCGGTCGACTTCAGGCCGAAGTCACCGAACGCCACCGTGTTGCCACGGGTCGCGATGCCGGTGTTGCGGCCTTTCTGTTCCTTGCGGTATTTTCTGCGGGCAGGTTGCAGCATGTTTACTCTCCTTTGGCGCCGTCAGCTGCTGCAGCTGGCGCGGCGACTTGGCGAACGCGCTTAACGGCGGGTTTGGCATCCGCACCACCGGCGGCGGCGGGCTTGTCGCTGCCATCGGCGGGCGCGGCGTTCGTGCCCATGGCGCGGCGGGGACCGCCACGGCCGGGACCACGGTCACCCGGGCGGCCATCGCGGCGCGGACCGCGCGGACGGCGTTCCTCGCCTTCGGGGCGCGGCGTGCTGTCCAGCGAAGGCACGTCGGTACGACCCAGCGTGTCGCCCTTGTAGACCCAGACCTTGACGCCGATGACGCCGTAGGTGGTCTTGGCTTCGGAGAAGCCGTAGTCGATGTCGGCGCGCAGGGTGTGCAGCGGCACGCGGCCTTCGCGGTACCACTCGGTACGGGCGATCTCGATGCCGTTCAGACGACCGGCGGACATGATCTTGATGCCCTGGGCGCCCAGGCGCATGGCGTTCTGCATGGCGCGCTTCATCGCGCGGCGGAACATGATGCGCTTCTCGAGCTGCTGGGTGATGCTGTCGGCGATCAGCTGGGCATCGGTCTCGGGCTTGCGCACCTCCTCGATGTTGACGGCCACCGGCACGCCCAGGCGCTTCGCGAGTTCCTTCTTCAGGTTCTCGATGTCCTCGCCCTTCTTGCCGATCACCACGCCCGGACGGGCCGAGTAGATGGTGATGCGGGCGTTCTTGGCGGGACGCTCGATCAGCACGCGCGACACGGCGGCGTTCTTCAGCTTGGCCTTCAGGTACTCGCGCACCTTGATGTCTTCGGCCAGCATGCCGGCGAAGTCACGGTTGTTCGCGTACCAGCGGCTGGCCCAGTTGCGGCTGACCGACAGGCGGAAGCCGGTAGGATGGATTTTCTGTCCCATGTTCTTCCCTGGCCTTTCAGTTGCCGACCGTCACGTACACATGGCACGTGGGCTTGCTGATGCGGTTGCCGCGGCCTTTGGCGCGCGCGGTGAAACGCTTGAGCGTGGCACCCTGCTCGACGTAGATGGTCTTGACCTTCAGTTCGTCGATGTCGGCGCCGTCGTTGTGTTCGGCGTTGGCAATGGCGGACTCGAGAACCTTCTTGACGATCACGGCAGCTTTCTTCTGCGTGAAGTTCAGGATGTTCAGCGCCTGATCCACTTTCTTGCCACGGATCAGGTCGGCGACCAGACGGCCTTTGTCGACCGACAGACGGACGCCCCTAAGGACTGCACGTGTTTCCATGGTCTTTCCTTATTTCTTCTGGACTTTCTTGTCCGCCGGATGACCCTTGAAGGTGCGCGTCAGGGCGAATTCGCCCAGCTTGTGGCCCACCATCTGGTCGGTGATGTAGACCGGCACGTGCTGCTTGCCGTTGTGCACGGCGATGGTCAGACCGATGAACTCGGGCAGGACCATGGAGCGGCGCGACCAGGTCTTGATCGGTTTCTTGTCCTTGACGGCGACGGCCTTGTCGACCTTGGCCACCAGGTGATGGTCAACAAACGGACCCTTTTTGAGAGAGCGAGTCATTTGCCTACCTCTTACTTCTTGCGACGCGACACGATCATGACCTGCGTGCGCTTGTTGTTACGGGTCCGATAGCCCTTGGTCAGGTTGCCCCACGGATCAACCGCGTGACGGCCTTCACCAGTGCGACCCTCGCCGCCACCGTGCGGGTGGTCGACCGGGTTCATGGCCACGCCGCGCACGGTCGGGCGAATGCCCATCCAGCGCTTGACGCCGGCCTTGCCGAGCTGGCGCAGGCTGTGTTCTTCGTTGGCCACTTCACCGATGGTGGCACGGCACTCGATGTGGATCTTGCGCACTTCGCCGGAACGCATGCGGACCTGGGCGTAGGTGCCTTCGCGCGCCAGCAGCGTGGCCGAGGTACCGGCCGAGCGGGCGATCTGGGCACCGGCACCGGGCTTGAGCTCGATGCAGTGGATGGTCGAGCCCACCGGGATGTTGCGGATCGGCAGCGTGTTGCCGGCGCGGATCGGGGCCTCAGCGCCGCTCAGCAGAGAGGCACCGACTTCCAGGCCGCGCGGGGCGATGATGTAGCGACGCTCGCCGTCGGCGTAGCACACCAGGGCGATGTGCGCCGTGCGGTTCGGGTCGTACTCGATGCGCTCGACCTTGGCCGGGATGCCGTCCTTGTTGCGACGGAAGTCGACCACGCGGTAGTGGTGCTTGTGACCACCGCCCTTGTGACGGGTGGTGATGTGGCCGTTGTTGTTGCGGCCCGACTTCTGGTGCTGGGGCTCCAGCAGCGGCGCGTAGGCCTCACCCTTGTACAGGTGGTCACGCGTGACCTTGACCACGGCGCGCTGGCCGGGCGAGGTCGGTTTCATTTTGATGACAGCCATGATTTAAGCAGCCTCCCCGGAGAGGTTCAGCTCCTGACCCGGCTTCAGCGTCACATAGGCCTTGCGCACGTTGTCGCGGCGGCCCATGGACTTGCCAAAACGCTTGGTCTTGCCTTTGGTGTTGACCACGGAGACGCCCTTGACCTCGACCTTGAACATCAATTCCACAGCGGCCTTGATCTCGGGTTTGGTGGCGTCCTGCAGCACTTTGAACGTCACAGCGTTGGACTTGTCGGCAACCATGGTGGCCTTCTCGGACACGATGGGGGCGACCAGCACTTGCATCAGACGGCCTTCGTCAAACTTCACGGCGCTCATGCGAACATCTCCTTGAGTTTGTCGATCGCGCCCTTGGTGACGAGCACTTTCTTGTAGTGAACCAGCGACACCGGATCGGCGTAGCGCGGCTCGACCACGAGCACGTTCACCAGATTGCGGGAAGCCAGGTACAGGTTTTCGTCGACTTCTTCGGCGATCACCAGCACGGAGTCCAGGTTCATGGCCTTGAACTTGGCGGCCAGGACCTTGGTCTTGGGCGACTCGACCTTCAGCGAATCGACCACGGCCAGGCGGCCTTCGCGGGCCAGCTGCGAGAAGATCGAAGCCATACCGGCGCGGTACATCTTCTTGTTGATCTTCTGGGTGAAGTTCTCTTCCGGGCTGTTCGGGAAGATGCGACCGCCTCCACGCCACAGCGGCGAGGAGGTCATACCGGCACGCGCGCGACCCGTACCCTTTTGCTTGAAAGGCTTCTTGGTCGAGTGCTTGACCTGTTCGCGGTCCTTCTGCGCACGGGTGCCCTGGCGGGCGTTGGCCTGGTAGGCCACCACGATCTGGTGCACCAGATCTTCGTTGAATTCACGACCGAACACGGTCTCAGGCGCGTCGTACTTGGACGCCGCCTGACCCTGGTCGTTCAGGAGTTCGAGCTGCATCAGTTCGCCCCTTTCGATTTGACCTTGACAGCCGGACGCACGGTCACGAAGCCGCCCTTGGAACCCGGAATGGCGCCCTTGATCAGCAGCAGCTGACGGGCTTCGTCGATGCGAATCACATCGAGGTTCTGGGTGGTGACGGTGACGTCGCCGAGGTGGCCCGACATCTTCTTGCCAGGGAACACGCGACCCGGATCCTGCGCCATGGAGATCGAACCCGGCACGTTGTGCGAACGGCTGTTGCCGTGCGACGCGCGCTGCGAGCTGAAGTTGTGGCGTTTGATGGTGCCGGTGAAGCCCTTGCCGATGGAGGTGCCCTGCACGTCCACTTTCTGGCCCACGGCGAACACGGCGGTGACGGGCACGGCGGCGCCAGCCTGGTACTGGGCGGCGGTGTCGGCGGTCACGCGGAATTCCTGGATGATCTCACCGGCTTCCACGCCTGCTTTCGCAAGGTGACCGGCTTCCGGCTTGGTCACGCGCGAAGCTTTGCGCGCGCCGAACGTCACCTGCAGGGCAACGTAGCCGTCGTTCTCTTGGATTTTGACCTGGGTCACGCGGTTGTTGGACACATCCACCACCGTGACGGGCACTGCGTCCCCGTCATCGGTGAACAGACGCATCATGCCCACCTTGCGGCCCAGCAACCCGAGGGAGTTGCTCAGACTCATGTTGTTTCTCCAAAACTTTCACCGCGCCGACTTCAATTGGCCAGCGCGTTGGAATGCGAAAGAAGGTTAAATAAAACCCACCCCTAATTGGGGCGAGCCCGAAAGTATAGCGCGAACCGCCTTTTCAGGCAAGTCCGCGCCATGACTCTAGTTTTTCAGGCCGCCGGGGCGGCCCGGGCCGCTTACTGCAGCTTGATCTCGACGTCCACGCCGGCCGGCAGATCGAGCTTCATCAGCGCGTCCACGGTCTTGTCGGTCGGGTCGACGATGTCCATCAGGCGCTGGTGCGTGCGGATCTCGAACTGGTCGCGGCTCGACTTGTTGACGTGCGGCGAACGCAGGATGTCGAAGCGCTTCATGCGCGTCGGCAGGGGCACGGGGCCCTTGACGATGGCGCCGGTGCGCTTGGCGGTGTCCACGATCTCGGCGGCCGACTGGTCGATCAGCTTGTAGTCAAACGCCTTGAGGCGGATGCGGATTTTTTGCTTGGTGCTCATGGCAGATCTCCGTTCCTCGGTTCTTATTCGATGATCTTGGCCACGACGCCGGCGCCGACGGTACGGCCGCCTTCACGGATGGCGAAGCGCAGGCCTTCCTCCATGGCGATCGGGGCGATCAGCTTGACGGTGATCGACACGTTGTCGCCAGGCATCACCATTTCCTTGCCCTCGGGCAGCTCGATGGCGCCGGTCACGTCCGTGGTGCGGAAGTAGAACTGCGGGCGGTAGTTGTTGAAGAACGGGGTGTGGCGGCCGCCCTCGTCCTTGCTCAGCACGTACACCTCACCGGTGAAGTGGGTGTGCGGCTTGATGGAGCCGGGCTTGCACAGCACCTGGCCGCGCTCGACTTCCTCGCGCTTGGTGCCGCGCAACAGGATGCCGACGTTGTCGCCAGCCTGGCCCTGGTCCAGCAGCTTGCGGAACATTTCCACGCCGGTGCAGGTGGTCTTGAGCGTGGGCTTGATGCCGACGATCTCGATTTCCTCGCCAACCTTGACGATGCCGCGCTCGATACGGCCGGTCACCACGGTGCCGCGACCAGAGATGGAGAACACGTCTTCCACGGGCATCAGGAAGGCGCCGTCCACCGCGCGCTCGGGCGTGGGGATGTAGGTGTCCAGCGCGTCGGCCAGGGCCATGATGGCGCCTTCGCCGAGCTCGCCCTTGTCGCCTTCCAGCGCCAGCTTGGCCGAGCCCTTGATGATGGGGGTGTCGTCGCCGGGGAAGTCGTACTTGGACAGCAGCTCACGCACTTCCATCTCGACCAGCTCGAGCAGCTCGGCGTCGTCGACCATGTCGCACTTGTTCAGGAACACGATGATGTAGGGCACGCCGACCTGACGGGCCAGCAGGATGTGCTCGCGGGTCTGGGGCATGGGGCCGTCGGCGGCCGAGCACACCAGGATGGCGCCGTCCATCTGGGCGGCACCGGTGATCATGTTCTTGACGTAGTCGGCGTGGCCCGGGCAGTCCACGTGGGCGTAGTGGCGGTTGGCCGTCTCGTACTCGACGTGAGCGGTGTTGATGGTGATGCCGCGCGCCTTCTCTTCCGGAGCCGCATCGATCTGGTCGTAGGCCTTGGCTTCGCCGCCGAACTTGGCTGCCAGCACCGTGGCGATGGCCGCGGTCAGGGTCGTCTTGCCGTGGTCCACGTGGCCGATGGTGCCGACGTTGACGTGCGGCTTGGTCCGTTCAAATTTCTCTTTTGCCATTTCAATTTCTCCAAAGAGCGAGTCCCGTGTGGTGGTTTAACGTCTGCATCCGGTTGCTGGTTCGCCCCGCACGGGAACAGGGCGGCACCGGATCGCAGACAGATCTGCAATTCCTAGTCAGAGCTGCCAGAGCAAATTCGCTGCGCGAATCTTGGTCTGGCACACTGGCAATTACTTGGCGCGGGCGGCCATGATGGCCTCGGACACGTTGCGCGGAGCCTCGCTGTAGTGCTTGAACTCCATGGTGTAGGTGGCGCGACCCTGCGACATGGAGCGCAACGTGGTCGAGTAACCGAACATCTCGGACAGCGGCACTTCGGCCTTGATGGCCTTGC
This sequence comes from Ramlibacter sp. 2FC, assembly GCF_005503345.1. Classification (NCBI taxonomy): domain Bacteria; kingdom Pseudomonadati; phylum Pseudomonadota; class Betaproteobacteria; order Burkholderiales; family Comamonadaceae; genus Ramlibacter; species Ramlibacter sp. 2FC. The sequence continues at coordinate 17,510 of NZ_SCMM01000042.1, read as the reverse complement.
CACCGCCGACCATGTCTTCCATGCCCTGCACCATGCCGCGACGCGACGAGAGGTCGCCCATCACGTTGCCGGCGTAGTCTTCGGGCGTCTCGACTTCCACAGCCATCATGGGCTCGAGGATGACGGGGCCGGCCTTCTTGCAGCCTTCCTTGAAACCGAAGATGGCCGCCATCTTGAACGCCAGTTCGTTCGAGTCCACATCGTGGTAGGAACCGAAGTGCAGCGTGACCTTCACGTCCACCACCGGGTAACCAGCCAGCACGCCTTGCGTCACCGCCTCGTCGATGCCTTTTTGCACCGCCGGGATGAACTCGCGCGGCACCACGCCGCCCTTGATCGCGTCGACGAACTCGATGCCCTTGCCGGCCTCGTTCGGCTCGATCTTGAGCACCACGTGACCGTACTGCCCCTTGCCACCCGACTGACGCACGAACTTGCCTTCGGCCTCTTCGACGGTCTTGCGGATGGTCTCGCGGTAGGCCACCTGCGGCTTGCCGACGTTGGCTTCCACGCCGAACTCGCGCTTCATGCGGTCGACGATGATTTCCAGGTGCAGCTCGCCCATGCCGGCGATGATGGTCTGACCGGATTCCTCGTCGGTGCGCACGCGGAACGACGGATCCTCCTGCGCCAGGCGGTTCAGGGCAATGCCCATCTTTTCCTGGTCGGCCTTGGTCTTGGGCTCAACGGCCTGCGCGATCACGGGCTCGGGGAACACCATGCGCTCGAGCGTCACGATGGCCGCGGGATCGCACAGGGTCTCGCCGGTGGTCACGTCTTTCAGACCCACGCAGGCGGCGATGTCGCCGGCGCGGATTTCGTCCACTTCCTGACGGTTGTTGGCGTGCATCTGCACGATACGGCCGATCCGCTCTTTTTTGCCACGCACCGGGTTGTAGACGCTGTCGCCCTTGCTCAGCACGCCGGAGTAGACGCGCACGAAGGTCAGCTGGCCGACAAAGGGGTCGGTCATGAGCTTGAACGCCAGCGCAGAGAACTTTTCGCTGTCGTCGGCCTTGCGGCTGACTTCCTTCTCATCGTCGTCGTGGCCCTTCACCGGAGGGATGTCCACCGGCGAAGGCATGAGCTCGATCACGGCGTCGAGCATGCGCTGCACGCCCTTGTTCTTGAAGGCGGTGCCGCACAGCATGGGCTGGATCTCGCCAGCGATGGTGCGCGTGCGCAGGCCGCTGGTGATCTCTTCCTCGGTGAGGTCGCCCTCTTCGAGGTACTTGTTCATCAGCTCTTCGGAGGCTTCGGCCGCGGCTTCGACCATCTTCTCGCGCCACTCCTTTGCCTGTTCGACCAGCTCGGCCGGAATGTCTTCGAAGCTGAACTTCATGCCCTGGGAGGCTTCGTCCCAGATGATGGCCTTCATCTTGCGCAGGTCCACCACGCCACGGAAGTTCTCCTCGGCGCCGATCGGGATCACGATGGGCACGGGGTTGGCCTTCAGGCGCAGCCTCATCTGGTCGTAGACCTTGAAGAAGTTGGCGCCGGTGCGGTCCATCTTGTTGACGAAGGCCAGGCGCGGCACCCGGTACTTGTTGGCTTGGCGCCAGACGGTTTCCGACTGCGGCTGCACGCCGCCCACGGCGCAGTACACCATGCAGGCGCCGTCGAGCACGCGCATGGAGCGCTCCACCTCGATGGTGAAGTCCACGTGGCCCGGGGTGTCGATGATGTTGATGCGGTGCTCGGGGAAGGACATGTCCATGCCCTTCCAGAAGCAGGTGGTGGCGGCGGACGTGATCGTGATGCCACGCTCCTGCTCCTGCTCCATCCAGTCCATGGTGGCGGCGCCGTCGTGCACTTCACCGATCTTGTGGTTCACGCCGGTGTAGAACAGGATGCGCTCGGTGGTCGTGGTCTTGCCGGCGTCGATGTGCGCGGAAATACCAATGTTGCGATAGCGCTCGATGGGAGTCTTGCGAGCCATGATTTCTCTCCGTTAATGGCCACAAGCCCGCCACTGCACGCGCAGCGGTACGGGCTTGCAGGCCTGATGGCAGGGCTGTGTTTAGAAGCGGAAGTGGCTGAACGCCTTGTTGGCTTCGGCCATGCGGTGCACTTCGTCGCGCCGCTTCATGGCGCCACCGCGGCCTTCGTTGGCTTCCATCAGCTCGTTGGCCAGGCGCAGGGCCATCGACTTCTCGCCGCGCTTGCGCGCCGCTTCCTTGATCCAGCGCATGGACAAGGCCAGGCGACGCACCGGACGCACTTCCACCGGCACCTGGTAGTTGGCGCCACCCACACGGCGGGACTTCACTTCCACCATGGGCTTGACGTTGTTGATGGCGGTGATGAAGAGCTCCAGCGGGTCCTTGCCGGTCTTCTTCTCCATGGTTTCGAAGGCACCGTAAATGATGCGCTCGGCAACCGCCTTCTTGCCGCCTTCCATGATCACGTTCATGAACTTGGAGAGCTCGACATTGCCGAACTTGGGATCCGGCAGAATTTCACGCTTAGGGACTTCGCGACGACGTGGCATGTTTCACCTCTTTGCTTCAGTTGATGACTGGACGTCCTTGATATCCAGACACCCCGCAGACCCATTATCGAATCTGCACTTACTCGACCCCTCTTCAGGGTCACTACGTTGAACCGGCTCGTCAACAAACCGGCGCAACACCTTTGCGAAAGCTGTTTAGGCCTTCTTGGGACGCTTGGCGCCGTACTTGGAACGCGACTGCTTGCGGTCTTTCACGCCTTGCAGGTCCAGCGAGCCACGCACGATGTGGTAGCGCACACCCGGCAGGTCCTTGACACGGCCACCGCGCACCAGCACCACCGAGTGCTCCTGCAGGTTGTGGCCTTCACCGCCGATGTAGGAAATGACTTCGAAGCCGTTGGTCAGACGGACCTTGGCGACCTTGCGAAGCGCCGAGTTCGGCTTCTTCGGCGTCGTGGTGTACACGCGGGTGCACACGCCGCGACGCTGCGGCGAGTTTTGCATCGCGGGGCTCTTGGACTTGGTCTTCTCGACCTCGCGCCCCTGACGCACCAGTTGATTGATGGTTGGCATTGAAAAACGTCCCTAAACGTTCGGATACTGATTACCGCCCATGAAAGCCCCATGGAAGCGGCACGCACATCTCTCCCGCCCCAATTGCGGAAAAGCCTGCGAGTATAACCCGCCGGCCTCATCCGTGCAATCGGCAGGCTTGGCCTGATTAAGTAAGCAAGCGCAAACTTTTCGAAATCACTTGATCCACAGGCGCAGAGCATCCCAGGCCCGGCCCAGCACGCCGGCCTCTTCGACACCCTCGAGCGCCACCAGGGGCACGTCGAGCAGGGCCTGATCGCCGCGCAGCACCTTCAGCGTGCCCACGGCCTGGCCCTGCTTGAAGGGCGCGACCAGCGGGTCCGGGCGCGCGACCTGGGTCTTGAGCTGGGCCGCGCTGCCGGCCGGCACCGCCACCACGATGGCCTCGGGCCGGCCGAGCTTGAGCGTGCTGGCCTTGCCCTTCCAGACCGCCGGCGCCACGACCGCCTGGTTGGCGTCGAACAGCTTGACCGCCTCGAAGGCCGTGTAGCCCCAGTTCAAGAGCTTCTGCGACTCGTTGGCGCGGGCGTTCTCGCTGGAGGCGCCAAGCACCACGGACAGCAGGCGGCGCTGGCCCACATTGGGGAAGTCGCGCTTGGCGGTGGCGACCAGGCAGTAGCCGGCGGCGTCGGTATGACCGGTCTTCAGGCCGTCCACCGTGGGGTCGCGGAACAGCAGCAGGTTGCGGTTGCTGTCGTTGGCGGCCGGCGTGCCCTCGTAGCGGTACTTCTTGATCCCGTAATAGTGCATGTACTCGGGGAAGTCGCGCATCAGCCGGGTGGCGAGGATGCTGAGGTCGCGCGCCGTCGTGGTGTGGCCGGCCACCGTCAGGCCCTCGGGGTTCTTGTAGCTGGTGGACTTCATGCCCAGCGCCTTGACCTGCTCGTTCATGAGCTGCACGAAGCGCTCGGCCGTGCCGCCCACGCCTTCGGCCAGCGCCATGGTGGCGTCGTTGCCCGACTGCACGACCATGCCCTTGATCAGGTCGTCCACCGGCACCTTCATCTTGGGGTCGATGAACATGCGCGAGCCCGGCATCTTCCAGGCGCGCTCGCTGACCGGCAGGGTCTGCCGGAGGTCGATCTTCTTGGCCCGCAACGCGTCGAACACCAGGTACTGGGTCATCAGCTTGGTCAGCGAGGCTGGCTCGACCGGCATGTCGATGTCCTTGGCCGCCAGGATCTGGTTGGCCGTGACGTCGAGCAGCAAGTAGGCACGCGCCGCGACCTCGGGCGGCTGGGGGGTCTGGGCGGCGGCGGCCAGGCACAGGGGCGCGAAAACCAGCGCGCGCAGGGCCTTCAGGAAACGTTTCATGATTTGGAATTCAGAAAGGGAAAATCGCGGGAGCCTGTTGAGACCAGCCCGCGGCGCAAAGTTCAGGCCCGCAGGTGGCGGGCCACCAGACCCTTCAGGAGTGGCAATTGTCCGTGAAAGAAATGCTCGCCCCCGGGCACCACGGTCACCGGAAGTAACTGCGGCCTGGCCCAGTCCATGACCGCGGCCAGCGGCACGGTCTCGTCCGTCTCGCCATGCACCACCAGGGCGCGCTCGTGCGCCTCGGGCGGCAGCGGCGCGACCTGAAAGCGCGAGGCGGCGGTGCCGACCAGCACGATCTTCGCAGGCGCGCGCGTAGGCCAGAGCGCGGCCACCGCGTGGCTGGTGACGAAGGCGCCAAAGGAAAAGCCGGCCAGCGCCAGCGGCTGCTGCGCGGGCGCGACCTGCTCGACCACGGCCAGCAGGTCGGCCAGCTCGCCGCGGCCCTCGTCGTAGGTACCGGCGCTCGCGCCCACGCCGCGGAAGTTGAAGCGCACGGCGCGCCAGCCGCCCTGCACGAAGGCGCGCGCCAGCGTCTGCACCACCTTGTTGTTCATGGTGCCGCCGAACAGCGGATGGGGGTGGGCGATCACGGCCACGCCGCGCGGGGGCTGGCCGGCGGCGAGCTCGGGCTCGTCCTGCAGGGCCTCGATGGCGCCGGCCGGGCCGGACAGGGTCAGGGCTTGGGTTCTGGGGTTCACGGTCGAACGGGCGTCAGGAGGCCATGCGGAGCGCGGCGCCGCCTCAGCGGCCCAGGTGCGGCGGCGTCAGCAGGCGCTCGACCAGCTTGCCGTTCTTCAGGTGGGACTCGACGATCTCGTCGATGTCGCTCTCGTCGACATAGCTGTACCAGACCGCCTCCGGATAGACCACGGCCACCGGACCGGCCGCGCAGCGGTCCAGGCAGCCTGCCTTGTTCACCCGCACCTGGCCCGGCCCGGCCAGGCCCTCGGCCTTGACCCGGGCCTTGCAGCGGTCGAACGCGGCCTGGGCGTTGTGGTCCGCGCAGCAGTTCTCGCCGTTGTCGCGCTGGTTCAGGCAGAAGAAGATGTGGCGCTGGTAATAGGAAGCATTTTCACTCATGACGCCATTCTAAGTTTGGGCCCTGCGCGCGGGCTCCTCGGGGGCTTCGCCGCGCGACAGGCGCAGCAGCACATAGGCCAGCGCTGCAAAGGGCCAGAGCCAGCCCAGCCACTGCGCCAGGCCATGGAAGCGGATGAAGCGGCCCTGCTCCCAGGTCTGCAGCGTCTGGGCGAAATAGGCGCTGGTGGGCGCATGGTTGAGCAGGCTCAGGTGCAGCACCAGGGCCAGCAGCGCCAGGGCCGTGCAGCCGCGCCGCGGCACCGGCAGCAGCAGCAGGGACCCGATCGCCGCCGCGACCAGGCCCACGCGCACCGGCACGCTGAGCCAGGCCCAGGCATGGGCGGGTCCGTAGCTCAGCGCCGCCGACAGGGCCGAGGCGCCCAGGCCCAGCACGACGAAGACCACGGCGAACAGCAGCCGGCGGCCGGCGGCGCGGATCACGCTGTAGCCCAGCAGGCAGGGGATCAGGGCGCCCAGCATCACGCACAGCAGCTCGGCGCCGGGCAGCAGCGGCTCCAGCTCCAGCTCGCGCAGCGGCAGCCACTCGAGAAAGGGCGTGTCCGCGAGCCACTCGGCCAGCGCCTCCTCGGCGCGCTCCAGCACCTGGCCCAGGCCCAGGGGCACGGGCGCGGGAAACAGCAGGGCCGCGGGCCACAGCGCCAGCAGCACCAGGGCGCCGCGCGCGTCGGCGTCGAACCAGCGCGCGCGAAAGCGGCTCCAGCGGTCGAGCGCGCCCAGCCGCTCCAGCGTCCAGGCGACGGCCGCGCCGGCCCCGGCACCCAACAGGTTCAGCCCCAGGTCCAGGTTGGAGGACACGCGCACGGGCAGGTAGGCCTGCAGCGATTCCAGCAGCAGCGACAGCCCTCCCCCGGCCAGCGTGGCCAGGGCCACGGCAGGCCAGCGCGGCCGGGTGCGCAGCAGGCCCAGCGCCAGCAGGAAACCGAGCGGCCCATAGCCGACCACGTTGGCCGCCAGGTCGAAACCGGTCCAGTAGCGCGGCAACGGCGCCCACAGGAAGCTCCAGGGCGCCAGGCCCTGGTCGCGCCAGTCGGCAAAGGGGTAGAGACTGGCGTAGACGATCAGCGCCGCGTAGATCAGCGCCAGCGGCCAGGCCGAGCTCTTGTGCGCCAAACGCCGGCCTCAGAAGGGCTTGAGCACCACCAGCAGCACCGCCGCCAGCAGCAGCAGCACCGGCAGCTCGTTGAACCAGCGGAACCAGACATGGCTGCGCCGGTTCTGGCGCTGCTCGAACCGGTGCAGCAGGCGCGCGCAGGCGTGGTGGTAGCCCAGGATCAGCACGACGACGGCCAGCTTGGCGTGCATCCAGCCGTTGCCCGGCCCCCGGCCTATGCCCCAGCCCAGCCAGAGCCACAGGCCCAGGGCCAGGGCCGGCACGGCCAGCAGGGTGGTGAAGCGCAGCAGCTTGCGCGCCATCAGCAGCAGGCGCTCGCGCTCGGCGATCGACTCGGGCGCGACCATGGCCAGGTTGACGAAGATGCGCGGCAGGTAGAACAGGCCGGCAAACCAGCTGGCCACGAAGACGATATGAAGCGATTTCACCCAGAGCATGGGCGCAGTGTAGTGGCTGGGCCCAGGGCGGCCCCCCCCAAAAAAAAGCCCCCGGCCACATGGCCGAGGGCGGGAAGCCTTTTTGCTGTCACACATCAAGGCGCCCGCTCAGGGAGGAAAAGCGGGAGGCAGCAAGCTGCCCGTGATTAATTTAGCAAATTAATGCCTTAGTTTCAAGTTCGCCTTCACACAAAAGAAGCAATTTGTCACAAATACGCCTCAAGACGGTGCCCGGGCCCGGGGTCGGTGGCGCCCCGAAGCGAATGAGGCACAATTTTCGGCATGACGCCATTGCACGCCCCCTACCCCCTGGGCCGCCCGCGCCGCCTGCGGCGCGACGCCTTCACCCGCGACCTGGTGCGCGAACACGCGCTGGCCGCGCAGGACCTGATCTACCCCGTGTTCGTGCTCGAGGGCGAGCAGCGCCGCGAGGCCGTGGCCTCCATGCCCGGCGTCGAGCGCCTGAGCCTGGACCTGCTGCTGCCGGTGGCCGAGGACTGTGTGCGCCTGAGCATCCCGGCGATGGCGCTGTTCCCGGTGATAGACCCGGCGCGCAAGGACGCCCAGGGCAGCGAGGCCGCCAACCCCGAGGGCCTGGTGCCCCAGGTGGTGCGTGCGCTGAAGCAGCGTTTCCCGGAACTCGGCGTGATGACCGACGTGGCGCTGGACCCCTACACCAGCCACGGCCAGGACGGCCTGCTCGACGCCAGCGGCTACATCCTCAACGACGAGACGGTGGCGGCGCTGGTGCAGCAGGCCCTGACCCAGGCCGAGGCCGGCGTGGACATCGTGGCCCCCAGCGACATGATGGACGGCCGCATAGGCGCGATCCGGCGCGAGCTCGAGGCGCGCGGCGCGATCCACACCCGCATCATGGCCTACAGCGCCAAGTACGCCAGCGCCTTCTACGGCCCGTTCCGCGACGCCGTGGGCTCGGCCGCCAACCTGGGCAAGAGCGACAAGAAGGCCTACCAGATGGACCCCGGCAACAGCGACGAGGCGCTGCGCGAGGTGGCCATGGACATCGCCGAGGGCGCCGACATGGTGATGGTCAAGCCCGGCATGCCCTATCTGGACATCGTGCGCCGCGTCAAGGACGAATTCCGCGTTCCCACCTTCGCCTACCAGGTGTCGGGCGAGTACGCCATGCTCAAGGCCGCCGCGCAGAACGGCTGGCTGGACCACGACGCGGTGATGATGGAGAGCCTGCTGGCCTTCAAGCGCGCCGGCGCCGACGGCGTGCTGACCTACTTCGCCCGCGACGCGGCCCGCCTGCTGCGCGCGCGCTGAAGCCAGCGCCGCGCGACACCCCGCCCCATGCGCATCTTCAGCATCCACGGCGCCCGGGTGGTCGAGACCGACGCCCTGCCGCAGCACCTGCCCGAGCAGGGCTTCGTCTGGATCGCCTGCGCCCGCGCCGAGTTCGAGCAGGGCCTGCCGGCCCTGCAGGCCGAGCTGCAGGCGCTGGCCGGCACGGCGCTGCTGGACCTGCATGTCTCCGACCTGCTGAACCCGCAGCTGCCCTCGCGTTTCGACGACACCTCGCAGTACGACATCATGGTGTTCCGGCGTCTGGCCTCGGGCCAGGGCGGCAGCGAGCCGCGCCTGCCGCTGAGCCAGGTGCCGCGCCGCAGCGGCCCGCCGGTGCTCAGGCGCATAGACACCAGCCCGGTCGGCTTCGCGGTATTCGACCGGCTGCTGCTGACCGTGCACCCGGCCGACTGCGCGGTGCGCGAGGCCTATGCGGCACGCCTGCTCAGCGCCGCCGATGTGCGCGGCGGCGCCGCGGCGTCCGAGCTGCGCCCCGACGCGCGCTCCACGGGCGCACGCGGCATCCCGGGCAATCCGGCCGACCTGATGCTGCGCCTGATCAACCAGATGGTCGACGGCTACCTGGAGCTGCGGCGCGAGCTCACGCGCCAGCTCGACCACTGGCAGTCCGAGCTGCTGCATCCGGCCACGCATTTCCACAACTGGGGGTCGCTGCTCGACGCGCGCCTGTCGCTGCACCAGCTCGACGAGATCTGCGAGGACCAGCGCTCGGCCGTGCAGAACTGGATCGACGCCCTGGCCGGCTGGCCCGAGGCCGACACGCCGGCCGGCCAGCGCGAGCGCGAGCTGCTGCGGGTGCGCAGCCGCGACGTGCTGGAGCACATCGAGCGCGTGGTGCACCATGTGCGCCGGCTGGAGCACAGCGCCGAGACCGCGGTGCAGATGCATTTCTCGCTGCAGAGCAACCGGACCAACGACATCATGCGCGTGCTGACGGCGCTGACCGCGATCTTCCTGCCGCTGAACCTGATCGCCGGCATCTTCGGCATGAACTTCGAGTTCATCCCGCTGCTGCACCGGCAATCAGGCTTCTGGTGGGCCATGGGCGCCATGGGCGGGATCGCCCTGGCGCTGGGCCTGCTGTTCTGGCGCAAGCGCTACCTGGCACGCAGCGGCCGCTGAGGCCGCTGAGGCCATCGGCCCCCGCGCTTCGGCCCGGCGCCGGTCTGCGCGCCATGGAAGAAGCTTCAGGCGTGCTCGCCGACCTGGGGCAGGGCGCCCGTCTTCAGGGCCTGGAAATACTCGGCGCGCACTTCGGCGCGGGTCTTGTTGCCGGGGCCGGACGGCACCTCGATTTCGGCGACATCGCCGGCCTCGGGCAGCTGGCCCGCGGCGCGCGCGGCCAGATATTCGGCCTGGACCTGGGCGCGCGTGCGCTCGCTGGTGGACGGCGCCACGCCGACTTGCAGTTCCACGTCGCCGACAGGACGCTGGGCTTCGGCGGCGAAGGCGCTGCCGGCCAGGGTGGACAGGGCGATCAGGGATGCGGCGACGAACTTGGCGGATTGCATGGTGTTTCCTTTCTAGGGTCATGAACGACTGGTTCTGAACCGGGAGCCGGCGCGGGCATGATCACGCGGTGGCGACGCATGCGCCGGCCATTCGATTCATTCAGGGTTGCAAAGCCTGCACTCCCTGTGAATGACAGATGCGTGACAAGTTGCGGCTTTCAACGGGGCGGAACCGAACCGCCCTGTTTCGATTCAGGAAACAATGGACTCGCTCGATCTCATCAAGACCTTTCGCGAAGTCGCCCTGCGCGGCAGCTTCTCCGCCGCCGCGCGCGGCCTCGACGTCTCCAAGGCCAACGTCAGCAAATACGTGGCCGAACTCGAGGCGCGCTTCGGCGTTCGCCTGTTCAACCGCAGCACGCGCACCGTGACCCTGACCGACGCCGGTCGCCTGCTGCTCGAGCGCAGCGGGCCGTTGGTGGAGATGGTCGAGCTCACGCGCGACGAACTGCAGCAGCGCGCGCGCCAGCCCTCGGGGCGGCTGCGCGTCAGCGCACCGCATGGCCTGACGCAGACAGCGCTGCCGCAGCTGATGGCCGAGTTCATGCAGCGCCACCCGGCCGTGAGCCTGAGCCTGCACCTGAGCAACCGGTTGATCGACCTGGTCGAAGAAGGCGTGGATCTGGCCCTGCGCGTGGGCCGCATTGCCGACCCCAACGTGATCGCGCGCAAGCTGCAGCGGGTCGACTTCGTCGTGGCGGCCGCGCCGCGCTACTGGGAGGAACGCGGCCTGCCGGCCCATCCCGACGACCTGGCCGAGCACGACGCCCTGACCTATTCGCTGCTCGGCCCCAGCCCCGAATGGCGCTTCGAGGTCGACGGCGAGCCCCATGTGGTGCCGCTCAAGAGCCGCATGGACGCAACCGACGCTGCGCCCCTGGTCAGCGCAGCGCTGTACGGCCTTGGCGTGGTTTGCCTGCCTCGCCTGCTGGTCCAGCCACACCTGGACAGCGGAGCGCTACAGGCGGTGCTGTACGGCCACTCGCAGCGCGACGTCTGGCTGCACGCCGTCTACGCCCAGCGCCGCCACAACAGCGCCGCGCTCAAGGCCTTGCTGGCCTTTCTGGAGGAGCGCTGGCGCCTGGCCTGAAGAACGCTCAACCCAGGTGCTGGGCGAAGAAGGCCAGGGTGCGCTCGCGCGCCAGCTGGGCCGCGGCGGCGTCGTAGGAGCCGCGCTGGTCGCAGTTGAAGCCATGGTTCGCGTGGTAGACCTGCACCTGCACGCCGGGCTGGGCCTGCTTGAAGGCTTCCACGCTGTCGAGCGGGATCCAGTGGTCCTGGTCGCCGAAATGCGCGAGCACCGGCACCTTGGGCTGGCGCGCCGCCTCCTGCTCGCCGGTCATGCCGCCGCCGTAGTAGGGCACGGCCGCGGAAAGGCCGCTGAGCGTGCAGGCCGCGCGCCAGGTCAGCAGGCCGCCCCAGCAGTAGCCGACGATGCCGACCTTGCCGCCGCCGGCCTTGGCCGCATGGTCGATGGCAGCCTGGATGTCCTGCATCACGCCGGGCGCGGGCAGGGCCTCGACGGCGGTCTTGTAGCCGAAGCCCTCGCCCATGTCGGCCTCGCTGTAGCCGAGCTCGACGCCGGGCTTGACACGCTGGAAGGTGGCCGGCGCCACCGCGAGGTAGCCCTCGGCCGCGTAGCCGTCGGCCACAGCGCGGATATGCGAGTTGACGCCGAAGATCTCCTGCAGCACCACGACGGCGCCCTTGGGCGTGCCCGCGGGCTGAGCCACGTAGGCGGGGATGCGGCTGCCGTCGGCGGCGCTGAGATCGATGAATTGGCCCATGCGGATGCTCCTTTTGAGAAAGGCTTGGTGAAAACGGGTTCAGGAACGGAGTTTGCGCTCGACGAAGTCGAGCCGGTCCTGGCCCCAGAAAATTTCGCCGTCGATCACATAGCTGGGCGCGCCGAACACGCCTGCGGTGATGGCCTCCTGGGTGTCGCGCTCGTAGCGCTCCTGCACCGCCTGGCTGTGCGACTGCTCGAGCCGCGCCGGGTCCAGGCCCTGCTCGGCCAGCAGCTCGGCCAGCACCTTGTCGTCGGCGATGTGGCGCTCCTGCGCCCAGACCGCGGCCAGGATGGCGCCCGTGATCTTCATCGCGGCGGCGCTGCCGTCGCGCTCGTCGACCGCGATGATCAGCCGCGCCGCATCGTCGCCCGACACCGGGAAATAGCGCGGCTGGGGGTTCAGCGGCGCGTGCAGGTGCTCCGAGAAGCGCTTGAGCTCGAGCAGGCGGTAGGCCTGGCGCTGCGGCGCGCGCTTGGGCAGCGGCAGGCCGCCCGAGACCGGGAACACCTGGCCCAGGTCCACCGGCCGCACGCGCACGCCGGCGCCCGTGGCGCGCAGCAGGGCCGCGAAGCGCTCGTGGCCCAGGTAGGTCCAGGGGCTCTGCGGTGCGAAGTAATAGTCCACTGTGCGACTCAAGCTCTTCTCCTCGTTGGTGTAAGGTGCGCAAAGCCGCTGTTTTAACCGCACGGCGCAGATTCTGCAGGAGACAGGTCTTGGACAAGGTATTGCTGGTCACCGGCGGCAGCCGGGGCATAGGCGCGGCCACGGTACGGCTGGGCGCGCAAAGGGGCTGGGCCGTGGCGGTGAATTACGCGGCGCAGGCCGGGGCCGCCGAGGCCTTGGTCGGCGAGATCCGCGCCGCCGGCGGGCGCGCGCTGGCGGTGCAGGCCGACGTGGCCGACGAGGCCCAGGTGCTGGCCATGTTCGCGCGCATCGACGCCGAGCTCGGCCGCCTCACGGGCCTGGTCAACAACGCCGGCGTGGTCGACGTCACGGCGCGGCTGGACGAGATGGGCGTGGCCCGCTGGAAGCGCATGTTCGACATCAACGTGATCGGCTCGCTGCTGTGCGCGCGCGAGGCCGTGCGGCGCATGAGCCGGCGCCACGGTGGCCAGGGCGGCGCCATCGTCAACCTCTCGAGCGCGGCCGCGAGACTGGGCGCGCCGGGCCAGTACCTGGACTACGCGGCGGCCAAGGGCGCGATCGACGCCTTCACGATAGGCTTGGCCAAGGAGGTCGCCGCCGAGGGCATACGCGTGAACGCGGTGCGCCCGGGCCTGATAGCGACCGAGATCCACGCCTCGGGCGGCCTGCCCGACCGCGTGCGCGAGCTCGCGCACCAGGTGCCCATGCAGCGCGGCGGCCAGGCCGAGGAGGTGGCCCAGGCCATCGTCTGGCTGCTGTCGGAAGAAGCCAGCTACACCACCATGTCGCTGCTCGACGTGTCCGGGGGCCGCTAGGGCGCGCCGCGTCACAATCGCCGCATGGACTTCAAACCGCTGATCACGCTGCTGGCCATCGTCAACCCGCTGGCCTGCGTACCCTTCTTCATCCACTACACGCAGGGCTTCAGCCGCGCCCAGCGGCGACGCACGGTGCTGGTGTCCTCGTTCAGCGCCTTCGCCGTGATCGCCGCCAGCGCCCTGCTGGGCCTGCAGATCCTCGAGTTCTTCAGCATCTCGCTGGCCAGCTTCCAGGTCGGCGGCGGCATGCTGCTGCTGACGGCCGCCCTGTCCATGCTCAATGCCCAGCCCGCCGAGGCCAAGGCCAATGCCGAGGAGGTGCACAGCGCCGAGGAAAAGGCCGCCGTCGGGGCCAGCATCGCCGTCGTGCCGCTGACCATCCCGCTGCTGACCGGGCCGGCCACCATGTCCACCGTGGTGATCTACGCCGACAAGGCCAAGACCCTGCTGCAGTTGGGCCTGCTGGTCGGCTACGGCGCGGTGATCGGCGTGGCCACGGCCCTGTGCTTCTCGCTGGCCGGGCCGATCGCGCGCGTGCTGGGCCAGACCGGCATCAACGTCATGACCCGCCTGATGGGCCTGATCCTCGCCGCGCTCGCGGTCGAGGTGATGAGCGACGGCCTGCACAAGCTGTTCCCGGTGCTGGGCGCGGGCTGATGGCCCCTGTAGCCGGCCCGGCGCCGGTCTGAGCGCCCGGCGTCAGCGCAGCGGCTCCAGCCAGCGCAGCAACTCTTCCACCGCCGCGTCCGTCGCCTCGGTGAGGGCGCGCACGCCGCCCGGCGCGTCGGCGCTGGCCGCGGGGCGCTGCACCACCACGCTGCGCTGGGCCAGCAGCTGCTCGCGCCCCGCCTGGGTCTCGAGCAGCGAGGCGCGCAGGCGCACCAGGCCCTGGCTGCGCTCGGGCGCCTCGAACAGCTGGCTGAACTCCTCGAGCTCGACGCGCAGCAGCAGCGCGGCGCCACCCTCGCCCGCGTTGAGCACCGGGCGCTGGCGGCTCAGCGCCTCGCGCAGGCGCTGGCGCAGCAGCTGGGCGGGCGGCATGGTCCAGCGCGCCTGGGCATAGGGACGCAGCTGCTGGGCGTCGGCATAAGCCAGCCGGTACAGCAGCGCGCCGCTGTCCAGCGCCGCGGGCGCCTCGACCTCGGTCAGCACCAGGGGCGGCTTCGCGGCCTGGGCAGCGGCCGGGGCGCTCAGCGGGCCAGGTCCGAAATCGTAGAGCGCCGGCCGCTGCGGCTTGGCCGGCAGGGCGCAGCCGCCCAGGGCGGCGGCCAGCAGCAGGGCCAGGGCCGGGCCGCGGGCGCGAAGACGGAAGGCGGGGATGGCGGTGGTCATGGGCGGGCTCTTCATCGGGCGGATGCGGGGGCGGCAAAGCCGGGCTCGCCGGGACCGGGCGGCGGGGCGCCGGTGCCGAACAGCAGGCTTTGCGGATTCTCGTCCAGGCTGCTCGCGGTGCGCCGCACCTGGCGCAGGGTGCGCGCGGCGTCCTCGCCCACGCGGTTCACGCGCGGCAGCGTGGTGGCGTTGAGCGTGGACGCGCTTTGCGTTAGCGCCGCGCTGCCGGCGCCGAGCTGCTCGACCAGGCCACCCTTCTCGCCCAGCTTGCGCGCCGCCTGGCCCACCTCGGCCACGGACTGGCGCGCCTCCTGCACCAGCGGGGGCAGCTGGCCGCGCACCAGGCTGTCGACGCTGCTGGCCAGCTGGCGCACGCTCTGCGCGGCCTGGTCGGCGCTGACCACGGCCGACAGAACGGCCTGCTGGTTCTCGGGGCGCAGCAGCTCGTTGAGCCGGCGCGTGGTGTCCTCCAGCCGCTGCAGGATCTGCGTGCCCTGCTCGCTCAGGCGCCCGACCATGCCCGGACGCATGGGGATGCGCGGCAGCCCGCCTTCGAAGGGTGGCGGCGGCTGGGTCGACTCGCCGCTGTCGTCGAGCTGCACGAAGGCCAGCCCGGTCACACCCTGGAAACCCAGCGCGGCATAGGTGGTGGTGGTGACCGGCGTGCCCTGGTCGACCGCGATGCGCACCAGCACATGGCCCTTGAGCTTGGGGTCGAAGCCGATGTGGACCACCCGGCCCACCGCCACGCCCTTGAAGCGCACGGTGGCCTGGGGCTGCAGGCCGGAGACGGCCTCGCGCGAGCTGAGCTCGTAGAGCTGGCGGTTGGTGCCGTCGCGTCCGAGCCAGACCGCCAGCGCGATCAGCAGCGCGGTCACGCCCAGCACGAACAGGCCGGCGATCAGGGCATGGGCCTTGTTTTCCATGGCTTGTCCTTTCTACGGTGGCGCGGCGTCGAGCAGGGCCATGGCGCGCCGCCCGCGGTCTCCGAGGAAAAATTCGTGAATGAAGGGATGCGGGAAGGCCGCGACCTCGCGCGCGCTCCCGCTGACGATGACCCTCTGCTCGGCCAGCACCGCGATGCGCGTGCTGAGCTCGAACAAGGTGTCCAGGTCGTGCGTGACCATCACCACCGTGAAGCCGAGTTCCCTATGCAGGGCGCTCAGCAGGTGGCAGAAGCTGTCGGCGCTGTCGGGGTCCAGGCCGGCCGTCGGCTCGTCGAGCAGCAACAGCGGCGGGTCCATGATCAGGGCGCGGGCCAGCGCCACGCGCTTGACCATGCCGCCCGAGAGCTGGGCCGGCATCTTGTGCGCATGGCTCGCGTCCAGGCCCACCATCTGCAGCTTGAGCATGGCGGCGTCGCGGATCAGCGCCGCGGGCAGGCATTGCAGCTCACGCAGCGGAAAGGCGATGTTCTCCAGCACCGTGAAGGCCGAGAACAGCGCCCCGTGCTGGAACAGCATGCCGACCCGGCTCGCCGCCCCGCGCCGGCCCAGGCGCGCCGCGGGCTGGCCCAGCACGGTGACCGTGCCGCGCAGCGGCGTCGCCAGGCCCAGCATCTGGCGCAGCAGCACGGTCTTGCCCGAGCCCGAGCCGCCGACCAGGGACAGCAGCTCGCCGCGCGCCACGCTCAGCCGCAGGTCGCGGTGCACCACCAGGTCGCCGCCCGGCGCATGGAAGGCGCTCCACAGGCCCTGGATCTCGACCACCGGCGCGTCGGCCTTCATGCTAGATCCCGACATTCTTGAACACCACCGCGAACAGCGCGTCGACCAGGATCACCATGGTGATCGAGGTCACGACCGAGGCCGTGGTGCCGCGCCCCAGGCTCTCGGTGTTGGGCTTGACGCGCAGGCCATAGTGGCAGCCGATCAGCGCGATCAGCACGCCGAACACCACGGCCTTGGACATGGCCAGGGTCAGGTTCACCGCCTTCACCGCCTTGGGCAGCATGGTGAAGAAATAGGCCGGCGTGACGTCGAGCGCAAGGTCGGCCGCGAGCATGCCCCCTGCCAGGGCCGCCAGCGTGGTCCAGACCGTGATCAGCGGCATGGCCAGGGCCAGCGCCAGCACGCGCGGCAGCACCAGGCGGAAGCCGCGCGCAATGCCCATCACGCGCATCGCGTCGAGCTCCTCGGTCACGCGCATCACGCCGATCTGCGCCGTGATCGCCGAGCCCGAGCGGCCGGCGATCAGCACCGCGGCCAGCACCGGCCCGAGCTCGCGGATCAGCGACAGACCCAGGATGTTGACGATGAAGGCGCTGGCGCCGAACTGGCGCAGTTGCTGCGCGGTCAGGTAGGCCAGCACCACGCCGATCAGAAAGCCCACCATGGCCGTGATGGGCAGGGCCGTGGCGCCGATGCGGTAGAGATGGCCCGAGACATCGCGCCAGGGCCCCTGGCGCGGCGCGCGCACCAGGCGCAGCGCGTCCAGCAGCAGCTGGCCGATCAGGATGGTGATGTCGCGCAGGTGGTCGAGCATGCCGGCCAGCAGCGCGCCCAGGCGGGCCAGGCGCTCGACCAGGCCGGGCCGGATGGCGCGCGGCGGGGTGCAGGCGAAGCGCGCCACGCGCTCGAGCAGGGCACGCTGCTCGGCCGAGGCCTCCAGGCGCTGCGGCCAGCGCCGGCCCCAGTGGTTCCACAGCAGCTGGGCGCCCAGGTGGTCCAGGCTCTGCAGCGCACTCAAGTCCCAGCCCGCCGGCGCGGCCGGGCCCAGTGCGCGCAGGTTGGCGGCCACGGCCTTCCAGACGCCCGGCAGCGTCAGCTGCCCGGCGGTCCAGCTGCCGAGCAGGCCGACCGCGGGTCCTTCGGGCCTGTCCTGGCGGGCGATGCGCGGGGTGAGTTCCTCCATGGGGCGATGTGTCCAGACGTGTCGGCATGGTAACGCCTGGCGCGCGCCGCGCCTGCAAAGCCCCCAGTCCGCGCCACGGCGGCGCGGGCGCTATGCGGCGGCGCTTGCCTGCGCCGCCTGTGCCCCGCCCAGGAACAGCCGCTCGATGTGCGGGTCGGCCAGCAGCTCGGCCGCGGGCTTTTGCAGCACCAGGCGACCGGACTCCAGCGCGATCGCC
>NZ_SCMM01000041.1:0-43465 GCF_005503345.1 Ramlibacter sp. 2FC | reverse complement strand
CGCTTCCTCCCCACACTCGGTCACCCTCATGCAGTTGCGCTTCGCTTCGTTCGCTGTGATCAACTCACGGGAGGACTTGCACCTCCAAGAGTGCGCCCGTGCCGGGCGCACAGAAAAAAGGCCTCCACCGAAGTGGAGGCCAGATCTGCCTGGGGTACCGCCCCGTCGCCGGGGCTGGACTCAGATGTAGAACAGGCGGCTGCGCAGGATCTTGTCGGCGCGGCGCGCGGCGGCGCTCATCTCGGGCTGGGCCTTGCTGGCCACGGCCGGCGCTTCCTGGTCGCTGCGCGTCATCGCGGCATGCAGGTCGGCCATGACGCGGGCGTCGGTCTGGGCGATGGCCCACAGGCGCTCGTCGGCACGGGCCTGGGCCACGCGGGCCGACCAGGCGTTGAGCGCCTGCACCAGGCGCGCAGCCAGGCGGCGGGCCGGACCGGCCAGCAGGCCCAGCGCGGCGAAGCCCACGGCCCACAGCGCCACCCAGGCGGCCAGCAGGTGGCCCTCGGCCCAGGTCTCGATCATCTGGTCGGCGACGACCACCAGCGCGGCCACGACTGCGGCCAGCAGCATGGCGGCCAGGCCGCGCGTGCTGTCGAAGCGCTGGCGCAGGGCGCGCGCCGATTCGACGGCCTGCTCGGCGCGGGCCACGCCGGGGTGGCTCAGCGGGTATTCGGTGTGGACAAAGTTGGCAGTGCTCATGATGTTTCCCTTCTCTCTCAAACTGGGGGCGGACCCTTTTGCCGCCTCATGGGGTAGATACTAGGGGTTACCCTAGTACGATTCAACTTTATCTTCATGATAGTTACCATTCACCATGTGAATTAATACCGATGCCACCGATCGCCGCCCCCAATTTCCGCACGCTGGACCTGAACCTGTTGCGCGTGTTCGACGAGGTCATGGCCGAGCGCAGCCTGACGCGCGCGGCGCGCAACCTGGCCCTGACCCAGCCGGCGGTCAGCAATGCGCTGCGCCGCCTGCGCGAGACCCTGGGCGACGAGTTGGTGCGCCGCAGCGGCCACGGCATCGAGCCCACGCCGCGCGCCCTGGCCCTGTGGCCCAGCGTGCGCCAGGCGCTGCGCCAGCTGCAAGCCTCGATCTCGCCCACGGCTTTCGAGCCCGCCGAGGCCAGCACCACCTTCGTGCTGGCCATGGCCGACGCCACCGCGGCCGAGCTGATTCCCGGCATGGTCCACACGCTGGAGTCCGAGGCGCCCGGCGTGTCCATGCGCGTGGTGCCGCTGACCACGCGCGACCCGCGCCGCCTGCTGGACGAGGAGACCGTGGACCTGGCCGTGGGTTATTTCCCGGCCGTGCTGGCCGACCTCACGGCGCGCGAGCAGGCCGGCGAGGCCATCGCGCACTCGCACCAGCGCCTGTACGCCGGCGAATATGTCTGCGTGATGCGGCGCGACCACCCACTGGCCGACAGCGCCCTGACGCTGGACCGCTACTGCCAGGCGCGCCACCTGCTGGTCAGCTTCTCCGGCCGGCCCTACGGCTTCATCGACGAGGCCCTGGCCTCGCTCGGCCGGCAGCGCCGCGTGGTGCTCACGGTGAACCAGTTCTTCACGGCCGGGCGCGTGGTGGCCAACTCCAACCTGCTCACCGTGCTGCCGCGCCACTTCGTCAACACCACCGGCATCGCCGACCAGCTGGTGCTGCGCGAGCTGCCGCTGGACGTGCCGCCGGTGCACGTGGAAGCGGTCTGGCACCGCCGCCTGCAGCACAGCAGCGGCCATGAATGGCTGCGCGAGACCCTGCACCGCGTGGCCGCGCAGGTGTTCGGCGCGCCCGAGGGCGCGGCTGGCGGGGCGGCGTCATGAAGATCCAGCTGATGTCGGACCTGCACCTCGAGACCGACCCCGGCTTCCAGCCGCGGCCCGCGCCCGATGCCGACCTGCTGGTGCTGGCCGGCGACATAGGCTCCTACCAGGCGGGCTCTCGCCTGGCCGCCCTGGGCGACCGCGATTTCGGCCTGGCGCGCTTCTCGCCGCGCGCGGGCTGGCCCGTGCCGGTGCTGTTCGTGCCCGGCAACCACGAGTACGACGGGCTGGATTTCGACCAGGCCCACGCGCGGCTGCGCGAGAGCTGCGAGCGGCTGGGCATCGCCTGGCTGGAGCGCGAGACCCTGGAGCTGGACGGCGTGCGCTTCGTCGGCACCACGCTGTGGAGCGACTTCGACGCCCTGGGCCCGGCCCGTCACGACAGCGAGGCCACGCTGACCCAGCAGCTGCGCCAGCGCGAGAAGGCCTTCCGCGCGGCCGACTTCTACCTGCGCAAGACCGGCGGCACGCGCGCCGGCCAGCCCTTCCTGGCCGCGGCCTGGCGCGAGCAGGCGCTGGCCTGCCAGCAGTGGCTGCGCGCAGCCCTGGCCCAGCCCTTCGACGGCCCCACGGTGGTCGTGACCCATTTCGCGCCCAGCCTGCGCAGCGCCGACCCGCGCTACGGCCTGAGTCCCGGCACGGCAGGCTTTTGCAACGCGCTGGACGAATTGCTGCCCCGGGCCAGGCTGTGGCTGCACGGCCACCTGCACTGCCCGGCCGACTACCTGCACCAGGGCTGCCGCGTGGTCGCCAACCCGCTGGGCTATGCGCGCAAGGGCGAGCAGGCCGCCTTCCGCCCGACCCTGACCCTGGAGCTCGGCCCCCGCCCTGCGCTTGACCGGCATCAAGCCCGCCCTTCGGCCAGCCCTTAGACTCGGGGCTCCAATTGAAGAGGAGCCCTCCATGAAAATCCTTCTGGCCGTCGATGGCAGCCCCTACACCAAGAAGATGCTGGCCTACCTGACCACGCACGGCGAGCTGTTTGCCATCGGCAACGAGTACACGGTGTTCACGGTCCAGCCGGCCCTGCCCCCCCGCGCGCGCGCCGCCGTGGGCAAGGAAGTGGCCGACGGCTACCACGCCGAGGAAGCCGAGAAGGTGCTGTCCCCGGTGTCCAAGTTCCTGGCACGCCACGGCATCGACGCCAAGAGCAGCTGGAAGGTCGGCCACGCGGGCGAAGCCATCGCCAAGTTCGCGCACAGCGGCAAGTTCGACCTGGTGGTCATGGGTTCGCACGGCCACAGCGCCCTGGGCAACCTGGTCATGGGCTCGGTGACCACCCAGGTGCTCGCGCACTGCGACGTGCCCGTGCTGCTGGTGCGCTGAACCGGGCCCCCACGCTCGGCACTGACGTGTCCTCGCTGCCCCCCGAGGGGGCCCAGACCGGCTTGGGGCGGCCCGGCGCCGGTCTGCACCTGCCCGTTCAGCGGGCGCGCAACCCCTCGAAGCAGGCGCTGAGCGCCAGCGCCACGACCTGCTCGTCGCTGTGCCGGCCGCCGTCGCGCAGCCAGGCCAGGGCCGGGTCGCAGGCGCGCGCGGCCAGCGTGTAGAGCACGGCCGGCGCCGGCAGCGCCGGATTCAGCACAGCCTGCGCCTGCGCGCCGAGAATCCAGTCCTCGAGCAGACCGCGCAGCGCCGACAGGCCCGCGCTGCACTCAGGGCTGGCCCTGAGCGCCGCGCCCAGGCTGGAATGCGGGCCGGGCAGGGCCGGTAGCTCGCCGGCCAGCTGGCGGCCCATGGCCCAGCGCGCCGCGGCCTGCAGCTTGGCCAGCGGCGCCTCGTCGGCCGGCAGGCCGGCGAGCACCGCCTGGGCCTGGTTCAAGAGGCGCACCACGGCCGCGCAGGCCAGCGCCTCCTTGCTCGGGAAATGCTTGTACAGGCTGGCCTTGGCGATGCCGGCCTCGGCCGCCACCTGGTCCACGGTCATGGCCTCGAAGCCCTTGCCGGCCAGCAGGCGGCAGACGCTGCCCAGGATGGCCTCCTCACGGGCCTGCAGCATCTGGGCGCGGAACGACTGCTTGGCGGCGGGCGGTGGGTTCATGGCCGCGATTGTCAGCGATGCTGCACCAGGCCCGGCAGCACCACGTGGAAGCTGGCGCCCTGGCCCACGGCCGCATGGGCCCAGACCCTGCCGCCATGGCGCGCGACGATGCGCTGCACGGTGGCCAGGCCCACGCCCGAGCCCGGGAACTCGCTTTCGGTGTGCAGGCGCTGGAAGGGCTCGAACAGCTTGTTCGACAGCTTCATGTCGAAGCCCGCGCCGTTGTCGGCGATGAAAAAGCTGGTCGGCTCGCCGGGCCGGTTCGTGAAGCCCAGCTCGATGCGCGCGTCCTCGGCGTGTGCCGTGAACTTCCAGGCATTGCCCAGCAGGTTGACCAGCAGTTGGCGCAGCAGGCGCGGGTCGCCCACGCAGTACAGGCCGGGCTCGATGCGCAGCGTCACCGCCCGCCCGGGCTGCTGGGCGAGCAATTCCTGCGCCACCTCCAGCGCCAGCGCGCTGAGGTCCAGCGGCGTCATGGCCAGCTCCGCCCGCGCCACGCGCGCGAGCTCCAGCAGGTCGTCGATCAGGCGCTGCATGCGCCGCGTGCCGTCCTGGATGCGGTCCAGGTACAGGCGGCCCTGTTCGTCGAGCACCGCCCCCTCGTGCTCGGCCAGGAACTCGGCGAACATGGCGACCGCGTGCAGCGGATTGCGCAGGTCGTGCGAGACCGAGTAGGAAAAGGCCTCCAGCTCGCGGTTGGACAGCGCCACCTCGCGCGTGCGCTCGGCCACCAGCTGCTCCAGGCGATCGTTGACCTCGTGCACCCTGGCCTGGTCGGCCAGGCTCTGCGTCACGTCGATCGCCATGCACAGGCGCGCCTCGCGCCCCTGGAAGCTGGTCGGCGAGCCGACCAGCTGCACCCGGCACAGCTCGCCGCTGTGCTTGCGGTGGGTGCGCACCGCGGGCCCCTCGCCGGCCTCGGCCTGCAGCGCCGGCGGCTGCAGCTCCTCGGGCCGCAGCGCCAGGAAGGCCTGCGCCTCGTAGCCATAGTGCTGGGCCGCCGCCGCGTTGACGGCGAGAAAGCGCTGCTGCGCCTCGTCCAGCACCCACATCGGCAGCGGCGAGCTGTCGAACAGCGCGTGGTAGCCGGCCTCGCTCTCGCGCAGCGCCTGCTGCGTCTTCTGGTGCGCCTGGCGCTGCTCTTCCACGCGCTGCGCCACCTGGGCCATGGCCTGCTTGAGCAGCACCAGCTCGCGCAGCGGCGTGCGCGAAGGCGCCAGGGCCTGGGCCGGGTCGCCCTGGGCGACGCGCTGCACGCCGCGCACCAGGCGCCGCAGCGGACGCACCAGCCAGCGCTCGCCGATCAGCCAGGCCAGCGCCGCGGCGGCCAGGGTCACCAATAGCGTGGCCGCAAGGCGCAGGCGCGAATCGCGCAGGGCCGGCTCGATGGCCGCGTCGGCCGGCGCGGACACGGTCACGTACAGGCCGACGCGGCCCGACACGCGTATAGGACGGATCACGCGCAGCCGGGACAGGTCTCGCGCCGCGGCCTCGCCCAGGAAGCCGCTGCGCCGCTCGCGCATCGCCGCGCGCAGCACCAGATCGGGCAGCGGCAGGCCCAGCAGCCCATGGCCGGCCACGCTGCCGGCCAGCACCCGGCCCTGCAGGTCGGTCAGGAACACCTCGGCCCCTTCCGGCAGCGGCATGTTGCGCAGGCGCTCGTCCAGCCAGGCCAGGTCGAGGCTGGCGAACACCACGCCCTGGAACCGGCCCTCGTCGCTGCGCACCGGCCAGCCGAAGTTGAGGATCTGCTTGCCCGAAACCGGACCGACCATGTACTCGCCCACGCTCAGCAGGTTCTCGTCGCGCGCCTGCTGGTAGAACGGCAGGTGGCCGAAATAGGCGTTCTCGCCGCCGGTGGTGGCGCGGCAGCTCAGTCGCCCGCCCGCGTCCAGCAGGCCGAGGTTGGCCAGCCAGGTCTGGCGCTGCTGCACCTCCTGCACATAGTGCTGGCAGGCCGGCAGGTCGACGCCGGAGAGCACCGGCGAGGCCGCCGCCGCGACCAGCAGCTGGGCGATGCCCAGCACGAACTGCTCCTGGCCGGTCGCCACGGTCTCGGCCAGCAGCTGCGTGTCCTGTTGCGCGCGCAGCTGCCACTGCGCCTGCTCGCGGCGCGCGGACGCCCACTCGATCAGCAGCATGGGCAGCATGATCAGGGCCGCCAGCAGGGCCAGCATCAGGCGCGCGGACAGCTGGCGCCCCCCGGGCGCGTTGGGGTCGGTCGGCGGGCTCACGGCGCAGCACCGGGCCCGGCCGGACCCGCCCCGCTCAGGGCCAGGCTGGCGGCATGCGTGAGCGCGCTGCTGAGCGTGTCCAGCACCTCCGACGCCAGGTTCCAGCAATGCCAGTAGAGCTGGATAGGCAGCACCCGGCCGGGCGCCAGGTCGACCAGCCGGCCCTGCTCGATCAGGCCGCGCACCAGCAGGGCCGGCAGCACGCTCGCGCCCCAGCCCGCCAGCACCGCGCGAACCTGCCCCTCGGTGCTGGGCACGAACAGCTGGCTCAGAGCGACGCGCTTCAAGCCAAAGGCCTTGGCGACGAACTCGGCCTGCATGTCGTCCTTGCGGTTGAAGGCGATGAAGGGCATGCGGCTGAAGTTGTGCGGCGTCAGGCCCTGGGGGGCATGCTCGCGCGCGTACTCGGCCGAGGCCACGGCGATGTAGTCCATCGCGCCCAGCGGCACCACCTTGCAGCCGCGCAGCGCCTGCCGCAGCGTGGTCACGCAGCCCAGCACCTGGCCCGAGCGCAGCCATTCGTGGGTGAAGTCCTGGTCGTCGGTGATGATTTCCAGCGGCAGGCCCTGGCGCACCAGCTCGCCCAGCGCGCCCAGCGCCCAGGTGGCGATGCTGTCGGCGTTGATGGCGATCGAGATGCGCTCCTCCTCGCGCCCGCCACCGGTCGAGCTCGGCGCGAGCTCGCGCAGGTCGCGCTCCAGGTCGGCGCGCAGCAGGCGCAGCTGCTTGGTGTGCTTGAGCAGCAGCTGGCCGGCCGCCGTGGGCTTGAGCGGCCGGCTGCGCACGATCAGCACCGTGCCGACCTGGGCCTCCAGCGCGCGCAGGCGCTGCGACACGGCCGACTGCGTGATGTTCAGGCGCTGCGCCGCGCGCTCGAAACCCGCCTCCTCCACGATGGCGGCCAGGCATTCGAGGGCGTCGGGGTCGAAGGTGCTCATCCTATAAGGGGGACTGATGTTCCGTTCGATAGTTTAGTTTTTCTTTCGGACCGGCCCAGAGGCCGTGCGACGCTGCATCGATAAGCCATCTGTCAGCCAGCCGTCATCGCTCTCTCAGTCCCCCAGTCCAAAGATGCGACGCAGGCAATCCCGCCTGCGTCGATCCGATTGGAGGACCTCATGAGCGCTCGGAAAATCCTGAAATCCCTGGCGGGCGGCGCCTGCGCCGCCCTGGTCGCCTGCGGGGGCGGCGGTGGCGGCAGCGCCGAAAGCCCGGCGCCTCCCAGCACCGGAGGACCGCTGGCGGTCACCGGAGCCAACTACGTGGTCGTGGCCCAGGAATCCCTCGCGTCCTCGGCCCTGCTCAGCGACGCCGCGTCGCTGGCGACCGGCGCGCAAGCCGCCCATCCCCAGGCCCTGATTGGATTCGCACAGTCCCAGTCAATCCATATCAAGGGCTGGTTCGGCCAGACCACGCCACAGGCCACGGGCGCCGTCTACGAAGAGACCGGGGAATGTTCCAGCGGCAGCTACAGCATCGCCATCAACGACGCGAACGGCAACGGCCTGCCGGAAGCGGGCGACTCGGTCTCGCTTTCCTACTCCAACTGCAGCCTCGGCGGCAGCGTCTACAACGGCAGCCTGTCGTTCTCGATCGACAGCCTGTCGGGCAGCCTGGACGGCTTTCCGCACGAGGCGCGGATGACGGTCGGCTTCAACCATCTGACGGTCCAGAACTCGCTGCTGACCAGCACCGCCAACGGCGCCGTCGCGATGCACGTCATGGCCGCTGCCGAGAACGATCTGTCCATCCGCCTGACGACGGCCCCCAGCTTCACCGAGAGCAGCACCACGGGCGGCGCCACCTACAGCCGCCAGCTGAGCGGCTACACCGTCGCTGAGACGCTCACCCCCGCGGGCGCAACCGCCTATTCCAGCAGCGTCACCCTCGACGGCAGCCTCAGCTCGTCGGCGCTGGAGGGCCGCTCGGTCAGCATCGCGACGCAGCAGGCCTTCGTGCGCAACAGCTCGGACCTCTATCCGTCCAGCGGCCAGGCCACGGCCACCGGCGCCAGCGGCGGCCAGGTCCGCATCACGGTGCTCGACCACAGTGCCGTGTGGATCGAGATGGACGCCAACGGCGACGGCAGCTACGAGGCGTCGACGACCCGGCTGTGGAGCGAGCTGGTCTGATCGCCATGAAGCCTCCTGCCTTCCATGGCCCGGCCGGCCTCGGCCTGGCGGCGCTGCTGGCTGGCGCCGCCGCCGGTGCGCAGGCCACGGGCTGCCAGGCCCCTGTGCCGGGCGTCGAGGTCGGCGTGCTGCGCAGCCACTGGGAGGAGTTCGGCGCGCAAGGCCAGTCGCTGGTCCGCGAGCAAGGGACATTGGGCCGCACCGCGCTGACGCTGGACCTTGCCTGCGGGCCCCTGACCTGGTCCGCCCGGTGGGACTACAGCCAGGGCACGCGCGCCTACGATGGCGTCAGCAACACCGGCGCGCCTGTCGCGACCACCAGCGCGATCGCGGGCACCGAGCTCGCGCTGCAGGGGCTGCACGCGCTGGACCAACACTGGTCCTGGGGCCTCAGGCTGAACCGCAGGCAACTGCGGCGCGACATCGCGGGCACAGGCGCCGTGCTCGGCTATCCGGAACGGCTCTCCTACTGGCAGGCGGCCCTGGGGATTCGGTATGAGCGGCCGAGCGGCGCCTGCCGAGCCCCGGCCCGGCTGGTCCTGGCAGGTCGGCTGGTACTACCAGAAGGAGCGCATGGGTGCGGGCGCGGCACGAACCCTCACGCGCAGCGGCATCCCGGTCGGCGCGGCGCTGCAACCCAGGACCGAGCAGACCGCCAGAGGGATCGACTTCCGCCTGCAGTACCGCTTCTGAGCTCAGTGCAGCGTGGCCTCGGCCGACCCGGCCGTGCGGCCCAGGAAGTCGAGCACCGCGCCGTCGAAGGCCTCGGGCGCTTCCAGGTTCTGGAAATGGCCGATGCCGCGCAGCGTCATGCAACGGCCACCGGGGATGGCGGCCGCCATCTCGCGCATCGCCGGCGCCGGGGTCTGGCGGTCGTACTCGCCGGCCACCAGCAGCGTGGGCACGTGGATCAGCGGCAGGTTGGCGCGGCGGTCGAAGCCCGCCATGGCCTCGAGCGCCTTGCGGTAGGTCGCGGCATGCACGCCGGCCATGCAGTAGCTCGCGAGCTGCACGCCCTCGGGCAGGGCGCCGGGGCCGATGCGCTGGGGCATCAGGGTCTGGGCCAGCTGCGCCATGTCCTGGCTGGCCTCGGGCGCGGCCTCGCCGGCCGGCGCGGCCGCCAGGGTGCCGCAGAGGATCAGCCGGTTGACGAGCTCGGGCCGGCGCGCCACCACCTCCTGCGCCACCATGCCGCCGATGTCGTGGCCCAGCAGGATCAGGCTGGGATCGCCCCGGGACTGCAGCAGGCTCTCGGCCAGGGCGATGCAGCTCTGGGCCAGGCCCTTGAAGCTGTAGGGCTCGATCGGCACGCTGTGGCCGTAGCCCGGCATGTCCCAGGCCACGGCGCGGTAGCCCAGCGAAGCGTAGCTCTCGACCTGCGGCGCGAAGGCGCGGCTGCCGCCGAGCGCGCCGTGCAGCATGAGGATGATGGGGCCCGCGCCCAGCATGGTGAAATTCGGTAGCGGCGTCATGAACCCTCCTCGGCCGGCAACCGCACCCCGGGCGCGGCGGGCAGCCACGCTATCATTATTCATGAAGTTTGCTCAGCCGCGCCCATGACGTCCCCGCCCAGACAGGCGACGCCGCCGGCGTTCTCCAACCGTGAATTCCGCAGCGCCCTGGCCATGTTCGCCACCGGCGTGACCATCGTGACCGCGCGCACCCCGGAAGGCGAGCTGGTGGGGCTGACCGCCAATTCCTTCAACTCGGTCTCGCTCGACCCGCCTCTGGTGCTGTGGAGCCTGGCGCGTGCGGCGGGCTCGCTGCCGGCCTTCAGCGCCGGCTCGCACTACGCGATCAACATCCTTGCGGCCGACCAGAAGGCGCTGGCCGAGCGCTTCGCCGCGCGCGGCGCCGACCGCTGGGCCGGCGTGGGCTTTCGCGATGGCGCCAGCGGCTCGCCGCTGCTGGACGGCGCGGCGGCCACCTTCGAATGCTTCAACCGCAGCCGCTACGAGGAAGGCGACCACGTGATCTTCGTCGGCGAGGTCGAGCGCTGCGGCCACCGCGCCGGCGCCTCGCCCCTGCTGTTCCACGGCGGGCGCTTCTACACCGAGCACCCGCTCTGAGCGCTGCCGCCGCGGCGCGTTATTCCAGCGCAGCCTGGCGCACCGCATGCTCCCATTGCAGCATCAGAGCGGCGGCGCGCTCGCGATCGAGTGTGGGCAGGAAGCGGCGCTCGGCCTGCCACAGCTCGGCCAGCACATCGGTGTCCTGCCAGACGCCGCAGGACAGGCCCGCCAGGAAGGCGGCGCCCAGCGCCGTCGTCTCGGTCACGGCAGGCCGCACCACCGGGATGCCCAGCAGGTCGGCCTGGAACTGCATCAGCAGGTCGTTGACGCAGGCGCCACCGTCCACGCGCAGCTCGCTGACCGGCGCGCCGCCCGCGGCCACCGCGTCGCGGCTCATGGCCTGCAGCAGCGCAGCGCTCTGGTAGGCGATGCTCTCTAGGGCGGCACGCGCGATGTGGGCCACCGTGGTGCCGCGCGTCAGGCCCGTGATCGTGCCGCGCGCGTTCGGTTTCCAGTAGGGCGCCCCCAGGCCGGTGAAGGCCGGCACCATCAGCACGCCACCGGCATCGGGCACGCTCTCGGCCAGCGGCTGCACCTCGGCACTGCTGCGGATCGCGCGCAAGCCGTCGCGCAACCATTGCACGACCGCACCGCCGACGAAAACGCTGCCCTCCATGGCGAACTCGGGCTGGCCCGTGGCCTGGGCCGCGCTGGTGGTCAGCAGGCCATTGGTCGAGGCCTGGAAGCGCGCGCCCGTGTGCATCAGCATGAAGCAGCCGGTGCCATAGGTGTTCTTGGCCATGCCGGCGCGAAAGCAACCCTGGCCGAACAGGGCGCTCTGCTGGTCGCCCGCCACGCCGCCGATGGTGACGGGCGCGCCCAGCAGCGCGGCACTGGTCTGGCCATAGACCGCGCTGGAAGGCAGCACCCTGGGCAGGAGCTGGGGCGGAATGCGCAGCAGCTCCAGCAGTTCCTCGTCCCACTGATTGGTATGGACGTTGAACAGCATGGTGCGCGCGGCGTTGCTGACGTCGGTGGCATGCACCTCGCCGTCGGTGAGCTGCCACAGCAGCCAGCTGTCCACCGTGCCGAAGGCCAGCTCGCCGCGCTCGGCCTGCGCACGCGCGCCCGGCACCTGATCGAGCAGCCAGCGCAGCTTGGTGGCCGAGAAATAGGCATCGACCAGCAGGCCGGTGCGCGAGCGGATCAGCTCGGCATGGCCCTGCGCGCGCAGCTGCGCGCACAGCGGCTCGGCCCGGCGGTCCTGCCAGACGATGGCGTGGTGCACGGGCTGTCCGGTTCGACGGTTCCACAGCACCGTGGTCTCGCGCTGGTTGGTGATCCCCAGGGCGCGGATGTCCGAGGCCTGCAGCCCGGCCTGCGCCAGCGCCTGCCGCGCCGTGGCGAGCTGGCTGCGCCAGATCTCCAGCGGATCGTGCTCCACCCAGCCGGGCTGCGGGTAGATCTGCGGCAGCTCCTGCTGGGCGAGGGACACGATGCTGCCCTGCGCGTCGAACACGATGCTGCGCGAGCTGGAAGTGCCTTGGTCGAGTGCGAGAAGGTAGGTCATGGTGGTACGGGCGATGGCATGGGGCGGCCTGGCGCCCGCCCCATTGTGTTGGCGAAATTGTTCGTTTTGAATCGTTTCTCTTCGCGAACCCGGGCGGCCGCCGCGTCGATCCGCGCGTCCGGTCAGCCGCCCGCGACGATGCACTGCACATCGGCATCGGCCAGCAAGGCGGGGAAAGGGTCCGGCGGCGGCTGGTCGGTGAACAGCCGGTCGATCTGCGACAGCGTGGCCAGCTGCACCATGGCCGGGCGGTGGAACTTGCTGTGGTCGGCGGCCAGCCAGACCTCTCGCGCATGGTCGATGATGGTTTGCGCCACCCTGACCTCGCGCAGGTCGAAGTCGCGCAGCGACCCGTCGGACTCTATGCCCGAGATGCCGATCAGCGCGATGTCGACCTTGAACTGGGCGATGAAATCCACGGTCGCCTCGCCGATGATGCCGCCGTCGCGCGCACGCACCACGCCTCCGGCCACGATGACCTCGGCGCCGGGGTTCGTGCCGAGGATGGCCGCCACGTTGAGGTTGTTGGTGATCACGCGCAATCCCTGGTGGCCCAGCAGTTCGCGCGCGATGGCCTCGGTCGTCGTGCCGATGTTGATCAGCAGCGAGCAGTCGTTGGGCACCTGGCGTGCCACGGCGCGCGCGATGGCCGCCTTGCCCGCGGCATTCAGGCTCTCGCGCTGCTGATGCGCGATGTTCTCGGTGGTGGAACTGGGCACGCGCACGCCGCCGTGAAAGCGCGCGAGCAGGCCCTCCTCGGCCAGCCGCTGCACATCGCGCCGCACCGTCTGCAGCGTCACGCCGAGCTGCTCGGCCAGCGCCTCCACCGTCACCGAGCCGCTTGCCCGGACGACATCAAGCAGCTTCAGTTGCCGCGGGTTGGACTTCATCATTGCGGGAAACCATGGTTCGTCTGGCGCAAGCTTAACGCCCAATTCGATCAAACACGCACAGAATCAGGGAAAACACTTAGCAAAAACGAATCAAAACGAATAACAATAGAAAACAACCGAAAACACACGTCCTGACATCAGCATGTCTGCAGCCCCCACCTCCGTTTCAAACGCAAGCACCGAAACCTCGGCCAGCGATGTCGAATGCGACGTGCTGGTGGTCGGCGGCGGCATCAACGGCACCGGGATCGCGCGGGATCTGGCGGGCCGCGGCTGGCGCGTGCTGCTGTGCGAACAGGACGACCTGGCCCAGCACACGTCGTCGGCGTCCACCAAGCTGATCCACGGCGGGCTGCGCTACCTCGAATACCACGAGTTCTCGCTGGTGCGCAAAGCGCTGCAGGAGCGCGAAGTGCTGCTGCGCAGCGCGCCTCACATCATCCGGCCGCTGCGCTTCGTGATGCCGCACGATCCGGCCATGCGACCGGCCTGGATGATACGCATCGGCCTGTTCCTCTACGACCACCTCGCCCGGCGCGAGCTGCTGCCCGGCAGCACCGCCATCGACCTGCGGCGCGATCCCCGGGGCGCATGCCTGCAGCCGCGCCTGGGCCGGGCCTTCGTCTACTCCGATGGCTGGGTCGACGATGCGCGCCTGGTGGCGCTGACCGCCGTCGACGCCCGGGCGCGCGGCGCACGCATCCTCACGCGCACCCGCTGCACCGGAGCACAGCGCAGCGCCGACGGCTGGACCGCGACGCTGCAGCCGGAGAACGGCGCGCCGCGCCGGGTGAAGGCGCGCGCGCTGGTCAACGCGGCAGGCCCGTGGACCGAAAGCTTTCTGCGCCATCAGGCCCGCCCGGCCCGCGGCGAAGTGCTGGCCACGCGCAGCCTGCGCCTGATCAAGGGCAGCCACATCGTGGTGCCGCGCCGCTTCGAGCACGAGGACGCCTACCTGTTCCAGAACCCGGACAAGCGCATCATCTTCGCCATCCCCTACGAGGGCCGCTTCACCCTGATCGGCACCACCGACGTGGAGCAGCAGGGCGAGCCCGGCAGCGCCCGCATCGACGCCGAGGAGACGCGCTACCTGTGCGAGCAGGCCAGCCGCTATTTCAAGCAGCCGGTCGCGCCTTCGGAGGTGGTCTGGAGCTATTCGGGCGTGCGACCGCTGCTGGACGACGCCTCGGGCGACCCGTCCTCCGTCACGCGCGACTACCTGCTGGAGTCCAACACCGAGGCGGCGCCGCTGCTGTCGATCTGGGGCGGCAAGATCACCACCTTCCGCAAGCTTTCCGAAGAGGCCGCCAGCCAGCTCGGCCGCATGCTGGGCGATGCGCGCCGGCCCTGGACCAAGGGCGCGAGCCTGCCGGGCGGCGACCTGGCGGAATGGATAGGCGCCAGCCAGCGACCCGACACCGACTTCGAGCGCTTCGTGGCCGAAGTGGCGCGGCGCTATCCCTGGCTGGACGAGCCCGGCCTGCGCCGCATGGCGCGGGCCTATGGCACGCGGATCGCCGGCGTGCTCGCGCCCTCGGCCCAGGCGATGGGCGAGGAAGTCGCGCCGGGCCTCTACGAGGCCGAACTCGACTACCTGCGCCGCGAGGAATGGGCGAGCCGCAGCGACGACGTGCTGTGGCGCCGCAGCAAGCTGGGACTGCATTACAGCGCCGCCCAGCGCGAGCGCGTCGCCCGGTGGATGGGCGAAAGCACGCTCATGAAGGCGGCATGATGCACGCGATGCCCCGATCGCCCGCCCCGCGCATGCGCACCGCCTGCTCTATGCACCCCGAATCACCACAGCTCACCCAACCAAAGGAGACCTCATGAAACTGAAGAAAATCGCAGCCGCCGCGCTGATTGCAGGCCTGGGCACGGCCAGCGCCTGGGCCCAGCAGTCCATGCGCCTGGCCCACGGCCTGGCCGAAAACCACCCCGTGCACCTCGCCATGGTGCGCTTCGCCGAACTGGCGAAGCAAAAGAGCAATGGCGAGATCGACATCAAGATCTTCGCCAACGGCACGCTCGGCGGCGAAAGAGAGACGCTCGAGCAGGTGCAGAACGGCGTGCTCGAGATGACCAAGGCCAGCGCCTCCCCGCTGGAGACCTTCGCGCCCGAGTACAAGGTGTTCAACCTGCCCTTCGTGTTCCGCAACAAGGACCATTTCTTCAAGGTGCTGGACGGCCAGGTCGGCGACACGATCCTGAACGCCTCCAAGAACCGCGGCTTCATCGGGCTGACCTTCTACGACTCGGGCGCGCGCAGCTTCTACGCCAAGAAGCCGATCAACACGCCCGACGACCTCAAGGGTCTCAAGATCCGGGTCCAGCAGAGCCCGACCACCATCAAGATGATCCAGGCGCTGGGCGCCGCCCCCACGCCGATGGCCTGGGGCGAGGTGTATTCGGCCCTGCAGTCGGGCGTGGTCGACGGCGCGGAAAACAACATCACCGCGCTCACCACCGGCCGCCACGGCGAAGTCAGCAAGTTCTACTCGGTTACCGAGCACCAGATGGTGCCCGACGTGCTGGTGATTTCCTCGGCCAAGTGGGACTCGCTGAAGAAGCCGCTGCAGGACGCGCTGCGCCAGGCGGCGCGTGAATCCGCCACCTACCAGCGCAAGCTGTGGGCCGATGCCGAGAAGACCGAGGCCGCTGCCGCCGAGAAGCTGGGCGTGAAGATCAGCACGCCCAACAAGCAGGCCTTCGTCGACAAGGTCAAGCCCATGCTCGACGAGGAGCGCAAGAACGCCCGCGTGGCCGGGCTGCTCGACCAGATCACCGCGGTTCGCTGACGCGGCAAAGGGGAGCGGCCATGCTGCGAATTTTGAGAAGCGTGATCGACCGGCTGCTGCAGGCCGGCCTGATCGCTTGTTTCACGGTGCTGTGGATGTGCGTGGTCTGGCAGGTGGTCAGCCGATACGTGCTGGGCAACCCGTCCACCTTCACCGAGGAAACCTCGCGCTTCGCGGTGATCTGGCTCAGCCTGCTGGGCACGGCCTACGCCTGCGGGCGGCTGGAACACATGGCCTACGACATGCTCGCCGAGAAGCTCCAGGGCCAGGCGCTGCTGCGCCACATGCGCGCCATCGCCGCCCTGGTGCTGGCGTTCGCGGCCGCGGTGTTCGTCTACGGCGGGATGCGCCTGGTGCTGCGCGCCTTCGAGGTCGAGCAGCTCTCGGCGACGCTGGAGC
This sequence comes from Ramlibacter sp. 2FC, assembly GCF_005503345.1. Taxonomy (NCBI): domain Bacteria; kingdom Pseudomonadati; phylum Pseudomonadota; class Betaproteobacteria; order Burkholderiales; family Comamonadaceae; genus Ramlibacter; species Ramlibacter sp. 2FC. The sequence continues at coordinate 27,563 of NZ_SCMM01000041.1, read as the reverse complement.
TGCCCATGGGCTGGGTGTACAGCTGCATCCCGATCGCGGGCGTGTGCATCGTGTTCTACGAGCTGGCCATCCTGCTGCAGCCTGAAGCTTTCAGGCCGGTCAGCGAGGTGGAGGAGGCGCTCGAGCACGTCAAACAGGAGTTGCCCGCATGACCGCCATGCTCATCCTCGGCGTGGTGTTCACGCTGCTGCTGTTCTTCGGCGTTCCGGTCAGCTTCGGCATCGGCATCGCCACGGTGCTGGCGCTGTTCACCGTCACGCCCACCATCGACACCGCGCTCATCGTCTCGGCCCAGCGGGTGGCGTCCAGCCTGGACAGCTTCACGCTGGTGGCCATTCCGCTGTTCATCCTGGCCGGCAACCTGATGAACACCGGCGGCATCGCGCTGCGGCTGATCGACTTGGCCCGGGTGCTGGTGGGCTGGCTGCCAGGCTCGCTGGCGCAGATCTCGGTGGTGGCCAACGCGCTGTTCGGCGCCATCTCCGGCTCGGCCGTGGCCAGCGCCGCCAGCGTCGGCGCGACGCTGTCCCCGCTGCAGCGCAAGGCCGGCTACAACATGCCCCTGTGCGCCGCCGCCAACGTCGCCGCCTCGCCCTGCGGGCTGCTGATCCCGCCCTCGGGGGCGCTGATCGTCTATTCGCTGATCTCGGGCGGCACGCCCGTCGACGTGCTGTTCGTCGCCGGCTACATCCCCGGCATCCTGATGGCCCTGTCGGTCATGCTGTGGCTGCACATCTTGGCCAAGCGCGGCGATCTGCCGCAGGACATACAGCGCTACACCGTGCGCGAGGCGCTGGCAGTGTTCTGGCGCGCCCTGCCGGCGCTCACCATGGTGCTGATCATCATGGGCGGCATCGTCGGCGGGGTGTTCACCGCCACCGAGGCCGCCGGCGCGGCCGCGCTCTACACCCTGGTGCTGAGCCTGCTCTACCGCAGCCTCAGCTGGCGCAAGCTCGGCGAGGCCATGCTCAGCGCGGGGGTGGGCACGGCAGTGGTGATGCTGATGGTGGGCGTGTCCATGACCATGTCCTGGCTCATGGCCAGCACCGGCTCGGTCATGTTGATCGCCAACGCCATCACCGAGTTCTCGAGCAACCCCATCGTGCTGCTGCTGCTGTTCAACGTGCTGCTGCTGCTGCTGGGCACCTTCCTCGACATCACGCCCGGGCTGCTGATCTTCACGCCCATCTTCCTGCCGGTGGCCATGAAGCTGGGCATCTCGCCGGTGCATTTCGGGATCATCATCACCTTCAACCTGTGCATCGGCATCGCCACCCCGCCGGTCGGCAGCACCTTGTTCGTGGCCGCGCGCGTGGCCGGCGTGCCGCTGGGCCAGCTCACGCGGCCGCTGCTGCCGATGTTCGCGTTCATGATCGCGGCGCTGCTGCTCGTCACCTACGTCCCGGCGCTGTCGCTGTGGCTGCCCCAGGTGCTGCTGGGCAAGACCGCCTGATGCCTGCCGACTCAACCATGCGACTCGATCAAACTCCCCTCTTCACGCTCGCCGAAGCCGACGGCAACCACCTCGTGCTGCGCGCGGCCTCGGGCGCCACGGCCCACGTGTTCGTCCTGGAGCAGGACGTGGTTCGCCTGCTCGTGCTCCCCGACGGGGCCTTGCGCTTACCGCGCACCTGGGCGATCGCCCCGGGGCTCGACGACCTCGCGCCCGAGGGCCGGGACCGCTTCGACCTCTCGGGCTTCTCGCTGCCGGCTTTCGAGCTGCAGCAGGACGGGCAAGCGCTGCGCATCACGACCCGCGACGTGCGCCTGAGCATCGCGCTCGATGGCCTGCGCTGCCGCTGGGAGACGCGTTGCCGCGGCGAATGGCAGGTGGCCGCGGCGGACCGGCCGACCCAGGCCTACAACTTCGGCTGGTGGGATCAGCGCGTCTACCACTACCTGGAGCGCGAGCGCGGCGAGCAGTACTTCGGCCTGGGCGAGCGCGCCGGCAACGCCAACCGGGCCGGCCAGCACTACCGCATGTGCAACCTCGACCCCATGGGCTACGACGCGCGCAGCACCGACCCGCTGTACAAGCACATCCCGTTCTACCTGACGCGCAAGCCCGCCAGCGGCGTGGTGTTCGGCCTGTTCTACGACACCTTGTCGGAGTGCAGCTTCGACATGGGTCGCGAGATGGACAACTACCACGGCCCCTACCGCTACTTCATGGCCGAGCATGGGGATCTCGACCTGTACTTCATCGCCGGCGACGGCCCTGCCGCCGTGACCCAGCGCTACACCTGGCTCACCGGCCGGCCCGTGTTCTCGCCCAAGTACGCGATCGGCTACTCGGGCTCGACCATGAGCTACACCGACGCGCCCGACGCCCAGCAGCGCATGGGCGAGTTCCTGGCGCGCTGCCGCGAGCACGACATCGCCTGCGAGTCGTTCCACCTCTCGTCGGGCTACACCTCCATCGGCAACAAGCGCTACGTCTTCAACTGGAACCGCGACAAGTTCCCCGACCCCGCCGCGTTCGCCGCCAGCTACCTGGCCCAGGGCGTGCGCCTGTGCGCCAACATCAAGCCGGCCCTGCTGCGCGACCACCCGCGCTTCAACGAGGCGGCCGAAGCCGGCCTGCTGGTGCAGGACGCCGATGGCCGGCCCACGGCCGTGCAGTTCTGGGACGACACCGGCGCCTATCTCGACTTCACCAACCCGCAAACCATCGAATGGTGGAAGCAGCGCGTCACCGACAGCCTGCTCGAGCAGGGCATCGCCGCGACCTGGAACGACAACAACGAGTACGAGATCTGGAGCACCGAGGCGCGCATCCACGGCTTCGGCGAACCGCGTGCCGCCGTCGAGGCGCGGCCGCTGCAGACGCTGCTGATGATGCAGGCCTCGCATACCGCGCAGCGCGACTTCGCACCGCAGGAGCGACCCTGGCTGGTGTCGCGCTCGGGCGCACCGGGCATGCAGCGCCACGTGCAGACCTGGTCGGGCGACAACTACACCTCGTGGGACACCTTGCGCTTCAACATCAAGATGGGCCTGGGCCTGGCGCTGTCCGGGGTGTCGAACACCGGCCACGACATCGGCGGCTTCTCGGGTCCCGCGCCCGAGCCCGAGCTGCTGCTGCGCTGGGTGCAGCATGGCGTGTTCCTGCCGCGCTTTTCCATCCACTCGTGGAACGACGACAAGACGGTCAACGAGCCCTGGATGTACCCCGAGATCACGCCGCTCGTGCGCGCTCTGATCGCGCTGCGCGTGCGCCTCACGCCCTACCTCTACCACCTGCTGTGGCGCTCGCACAGCGCCTACGAGCCCATGATCCGGCCCACGTTCCACGACTTCCCCGAAGACCCCCGCGGCTGGGAAGAGAACGACGATATGCTGCTCGGCCCCAACCTGCTGGTGGCTTCCGTGGTCGAACCCGGCGCCAGCGAACGGCGCGTCTGGCTGCCCGCGGGCTGCGACTGGCTGGAGTTCTGGAGCGGCCGCCGCCACGCAGGCGGCCAGTGGATCACCCTGGCCGCGCCGCTGCACAGCAGCGAGCCGCCGCTGCTGGCACGTGCGGGCTGCGCGATCCCGCTCAACCTGGCGCCGGCGCACTTCGCGAGCCAGGCCGACACGCGGGGCTTCCAGGTCTTTCCGCTGACCGAAGGCAGCTTCGAGGCCGAGTGCTTCGAAGACGACGGCCACAGCCAGGCCTGGCAACGCGGCGAGCACGGCTTCTGGTGGCTGGCCATGCAATGCACGGCCCAGGGTCTGCACCTTGAGGTGCAGCGCCGCGGCCCGCGCCCGCCCTCGGCCACGCAGCTCCAGCTGCTGCTGCCGGCCAACGACAAGCGGCCGCTCACGGTGCAAGGCGCCACCGCGGGCGCCGAGTCGCAAGAGGGCGCCTGGCGCCGCGTCGCGCTCGAGGTGCTCTGACAGGACGGCCGAGCTGGCGCCCGGGCAGGCCAGCGCAGCGTGGTGCATGCCACCCGCGCGGGCCTTCGGTGCCTTGTTGAAGCAGCAGCGCCACCTTGGCGCCCGATCATGCGCCGCACGGAGCACCTCGACATCCCCGCCGCTCCCTGCTGCTCGCCTGTTGCCTCTTCCGGGGCTTTCAGCGGGTGCTGGTCAAGGCCACGCTGGCCGAGCTGCCGCGCTGAGAACTTCCGGGTGGCGCCGGCGCATTGGCGCGTCCGAAGCTTGCCCGGTTAAGTCTCGAACCTGCGCCGTCAGGGCCACCCGGCTGGCACGGCCTCGGCGCCCCAGTACAGCCGCGCCGGGTTGGCGACCCGGGCGGCCTGCACCGCGGCGTCGTCGCGCAGCCAGTCGGCCAGGCTGGCGAACAGCGCCGGGTAGTCGGCCTGCGCCTCGTGGTTGGTGCACGGCCAGTCGCTGCCCCAGAGCAGGCGGTCCGGCCCCAGTTCGCCCAGCCACAGGCGCGCCAGCGCGCCGGGATCGCGCCCCTGCAGCCGATAGGCTCCACTGAGCTTGACATGCACCGGGGCACCGCGCGCGCGCACGGCCCGCACGGTGGCATCCTGCGCCGACACCCGCTCGGGCTTGCCCATGTGGTCGATCACCAGCGGCACCTGCGGCGGCAGCTGCGCCAGCACCGGCGGCAGACGACCCAGGTCGGTGTGCAGCTCCAGGTGCCAGCCGAGCAGCCGCAGCGCATCCCAGAACGAGGTGCCCGGCGCCGGCCAGTCCGACAGGTCGTGCGCCGTGCCTACCAGGTTCAGGCGCAGGCCGCGCACGCCAGCCTCGTTCAGCTCGCACAGCCGGCTCGGACCCACCGTGGGCGGCAGCACCGCCACCCCGCGCAGCGCCTGCGGCTGCGCCGCCAAGTGCGCCAGCAGCCCGCGGTTGTCGATGCCCATGAAGCTGGTCTGCACCAGCACGCCGCGCCGTACGCCCAGCGGCCCGGCGATCGTCTGCCAGGCCGCCATGGGTGCGGCATAGGGGGGGGCGTAGCGTGCCCCCGGCCGGGCCTGGTGCGCCTCAAACACGTGGAAGTGGCAGTCGACCGCGGTTTTTGACAGATCGTGTGACATGCCCTACATTCTAGTCATCTAGAGCACTAAATCAATGATGGCCATCCAGAACACCCTGTCACCGCGCCCGGGCGACGACCAGCCGGCGCCGGGCCAAAGCCGTTACGGCTGGCTAGCCGCCAGCCTGCGCGCACGGATCACGCAAGGCGAGTGGGTGCCCGGCACCGCCTTGCCGGCCGAGGCGGCGCTCGCGCGCGAGCATGGCGTGGCCCTGGGCACGCTGCGCCAGGCGCTCGCCGTGCTGGTGGCGGAGGGCCTACTGGAGCGCCAGCACGGGCGCGGCACTTTCGTGCGCGCCGGGCTGGGCGGGGCCTCCATGCTGCGCTTCTTCCGCTTCCGCCACGGCGGGGAGCTGACCGCCACGCCCGAGTCGAGCATCCTGGAGCGGCGGACGGAGTTGGCCGGGCCGGCCACCTCCGAGGCCCTGGGCCTGCCCACCGGCGCCAGCGTGCTGAGCCTTCGGCGCCTGCGCAGCGTGGACGGCCAGCCCTGCCTGCTGGAGCAGATCACGCTGCCGCTGCCGCTGTTCGAGCCGCTGGCGAGCTCCGACACCACCGCCTGGGACAGCCTGCTCTACCCGATGTTCCAACGCGTGTGCGGCACCACCATCCACCGCGCGGAAGACCAGCTCAGCTTCGGCCTGCTGAGCGCCGAGCAGGCGCGGCTGCTGCGGCTGGAACCCGGCCACCCCTGCGTGCAGGTGCAGCGGCGCGCCTTCGACCTGAGCGGCCGCTGCGTGGAACTGCGCACCACGCTGGGCGACGCCTTTGCCTTCCAGTACACGGCGCACGTGCGCTGACACCGACTCGTTCCCTCCCCGGAGACATGCCATGACCTTTCCCTCCCTGCTGACCCGCGCGCTGGCGATCGCCAGCGTGGCCGCCGCCGCGCTGGCCCCCGCCACGGGCGTCCGGGCCCAGCCCGCCCCAACCTGGCCGAGCAAGCCGGTAACGCTGGTCGTCACCTACCCACCCGGCGGCGGCGCGGACACCATGGCGCGCCTGATCGCGCCCCGGCTCGGCGAGGCGCTGGGCCAGCCCATCGTGATCGAGAACCGGCCCGGCGCCGGCGGGCAGATCGGCGCGGCGACGGTCGCCAAGGCCACGCCGGATGGCCACACCCTGATGCTCGATGCCTCGTCCTTCGCGGTAAACCCCTCGCTCTACCCGCGCCTGCCCTACGATAGCGAGAAGGCCTTCCGCCCGATCGGCGTGATCGCCCTGTTCCCCAACGTCCTGCTGGTCAACGCCCAGGTTCCGGCGAAGAACGTGGCCGAGCTGACCGCCGCCGCGCGGGCCAGGAAGGACTCCGTCTCGTTCGCATCGTCGGGCAACGGCTCGGCTCAGCACCTCGCTGGCGCGCTGTTCGAGTCCGCCGCCAAGGTGGACATGGTCCACGTGCCCTACAAGGGCGGCGGCCCGGCGCTGAACGACGTGATCGGCGGCCAGGTGCCGGTGTTTTTCGGCAACCTCGCGTCCACGCTGCCGCATATCCAGGCGGGCAAGCTGCGCGCGCTGGCCGTCACCGCCGGCAAGCGTTCGCCTATCCTGCCTGAGGTGCCCACCCTGGCCGAAGCCGGCGTGCCGGGCGCCGAGGTCTATGAATGGAACGCCTTGTTCGCCCCGGCCGGGACGCCGGAGGCGGTGATCGGCCAGTTGTCGGCCGCGCTGCAGAAGGCGCTGGATGCCCCCGAAGTCAAGGCCCGCATCGCCCAGCTCGGCGGCGAGATTCAGAAGGGCGGCCCGGACGCCGCCCGGTCCTTCATCCACCAGCAAATGGCGCTCTGGGCCCGCGTGGTCAAGGCGCGCGGCATTGCGATCGAATAAGCTTATTTCATCTTCAGGAAACCCAGCCATGACCTCCTACTCCCTGTCCCGCCGCCAGCTGCTGGTCTCCTCCGGTGCGGCGGCGCTGACCGCCTCGCCGCTGTTCGTCAGCGCCCAGGGCGCCTGGCCCGCCAAGCCGCTGCGCCTGGTCGTGCCCTTCGCCCCCGGCGGCAGCTCCGAGATCGTGGCGCGCGCCGTGGCCGGCGAGATGGCGAAAACCATAGGCCAGAACGTGTTCGTCGACAACAAGCCCGGCGCGGCCGGCAACATCGCCATGCAGGAAGTGGCCAACTCGACCGACGAGCACACGCTGATCCTGGGCCATATCGGCACGCTGGCGGTGAATCCCTACATCTTCCCCAAGCTGCCCTACGACGCGGCGCGCGACTTCGTGCCGGTGTCGCTGCTGTCCAAGGTGCCCAGCCTGTACGTGGTGCACCCCGACCTTCCGGTGAAGAACCTCAAGGAGTTCGTGGCCTACGCCAAGGCCAAGCCCGGCCAGCTCAACTACGGCTCGGCCGGCAACGGCAGCGCCGGTCACCTGGCCTTCGAATACGTGAAGATGGTCAGCGAGACCTTCATGCTGCACGTGCCCTACCGCGGCACCGGCCCCATGCTGACCGACCTGATGGCCGGCCGCCTGCAGGCCGCCTCGGTCGGCGCGCCGGCCCTGCTGCCCTTCATCAAGGCCGGCAAGCTGCGCTGCATCGCCACCGGCACGGCGCAGCGCCTGCCCCAGCTGCCCGATGTTCCCACCGTGGCCGAGCAGGGCTACAAGGGCTTCGAGATGACCCAGTGGTACGGCCTGCTGGCGCCCAGCAAATGGCCCAAGGCCAACATCGCCAAGCTCGAGGCCGAGGCCGTCAAGGCGGCGCGCGGCAGCATCGTCAAGGAAAGGCTGGCGAACGACACGGCGCTGGCCGTGGGCAGCAGCGCGGCCGAGTTCGACGCCTTCATCAAGGCCGAGCAGGCGCGCTGGAAGCCGGTGATCGCGAGGGCGCAGATCAAGCCTGAGGGGGCTTGAAGCTCGCCCCGTTCACCCGTCGAAAGATCGCAAAAACCTTGGCAAGAATTTTTGCGACATTTTGATTTTTCCATTTAAAAACATATTATTAGAGCGACTAATAACTTGGCAAATATCGGTGTACGAGTCGCCTCATCAGTTTGAACCCCTGCTGCCCGGCCCATCTCGGCAGGAGCCCCTGCTGGCCAAGGCGCACGACCTCGCGCTGGCCGCGACGGCCTTGGCCAGCCGCCGCGTTCCGCGCGAGCTGGGCCAGATGCTGCGCAGCATGAATTCCTACTACACCAATCGCATCGAGGGGCAGCACACGCGGCCGCACGAGATCGAGCAGGCCCTGCGCCGGGACTTCTCCAGCAACGCAGTCCTGGCCGCCAAGCAGCGCCTTGCCGTCGCCCACATCGAAGCCGAGGCCGAGTTGGAACAGCGCTATCCCGATACAGCGGGAGCCGCCGCGCTCTACGCCGTGGCCGCCGTGACAGACATCCACCGCAGCCTGTTTGTCCAGCTGCCCGCAGCGGACTTGGCGACCGCCCAGGGGGAACCCATCATGCCCGGACAGCTGCGCACGCGCGACGTGCAGGTGGGCCAGCATGTGGCGCCCGCTCATGCCAGCCTGGGCAGCTTCCTGACCCGCTGGGGCGATTTCTACGGCGGCGTGCGGCGCGGCGAGGCGGCCCTGCTTGCCGTGGCGGCCGCGCATCAGCGCCTGGGCTGGATACACCCCTTCATCGACGGCAACGGCCGTGTGATGCGCTTGCACACCCATCTCTGGCTGCACGCGATGGGCTACACCGGGGGTCTGTGGTCGCCGCTGCGCGGCTTTGCCCGTGACGCGCAGCGCTACTACGCGTTGCTGGCCGATGCCGATACGCCGCGCCGCGGCGACCTGGACGGGCGCGGCAACCTCAGCGAACAGGCGCTGGCGGCCTGGATCGACTACGTGCTGGACGTCTGCTCTGACCAAGTCCAGTTCATGCGGCAGATGCTCGACCTGGAAACCATGAAGTCGCGCATCGAAGCCTGCCTGGTGTTCGAGGCCACGGTACTCAAGAGCGGCGTGCGGCAGGAGGCCCTGCGCGCTCTGCATTACCTCTACCTGAGCGGCGAGGAGATGACGCGCGGCGACTTCAAGAGCATGCTGGGCATGGGCGAGCGCAGCGCCACCGATGCGCTGGGCGCCCTGGTGCGGCGGGGCCTGCTGAAATCCGATTCGCCGCAAGGGAAGGTGCGATTCGGTTTGCCGCAGCATGCGCTGCGCTTCCTGTTTCCCAAGCTGTGGCCGGAGGCCGAGGCGGACTTGGAATGAGCGGCCCCATGGGATCAGCCCAAGAAGAGTCGCTCAGGTCGTGGTGTTCGAGCGCGGGCTCTGCCTGACGAGCCCGACGTCGAGGTGGAATTGCTGGCGCGCAAGCCCATGCTGCAGGCGCTGGACGAGCGCCATGCGCTGGCGGCGTGCGAGGTGATCGATGTCGCGGCGCTGCGCGACGAGACGCTGATCGTCGGCATGGCCACGCTGCTGGCCGTCACGGGCCTGGGCGTAACCCTGGTGCCGGCATCCATGGGTAACGTGCAGTTCCCCGGCATCGCCTATCGGCTCTTGACGACGCGCGCCTTAATGGACCTGCGTTGCTATTGCCTGCGGGACGAGCGCTGGCCTGCGGCCCACCAGCGGCCCGCACGCGGCGCAGACGCGCCAAGCGACCGTCGAAAAATCTGAGGCTCAATCCGTAAGCGCATGGTCAGCGGCTTCTCGTCGCCATAAAATGCACAGAATTCTGTAATCAACCCTTCAAGGAGCCAGCCATGGGCTTTTCTGCCAGGGACGTAGTGCCCTTCACGCAGGCGCGCGCCTGCCTGTCTGAGTTGGCCGACCAAGCCAAGGCCGGTGCCGAGAAGATCATCACCAAGAACGGCGAGAGCTACGTGGCACTGATCGACGCTGACCGACTGGATTACTACCACCGTCTGGAGCGAGAGCGCATCCACCTGCTGCTGATCGACGACGCCAAACGCGGCTTGGCCGACATTGCGGCCGGCCACACCTTCGAGGCCGATGGCGCCATTGGCCTGCTTCAGCAGCGCCGCGTAGCTTCCGCCAAGGCATCCAAGAAACGTGGCTGACAAGCAGTACCAGTACCGGGTAGAACTGACCGCAAGCTTCCTGGAGCGCCTGGACGCCATCGAGGCTTTCTTGGTAGAAGCGGACGCCGGTTTTGCGTTCGACAACTTGCTGGCCGAACTGCGCGCCACGGTCGTCCCCAACCTGCGGCGCTTTCCGCGCATCGGCCGACGCTACCTGGCCAACCCACCCCAGTCTGCCGAAGCGCTTGCCCAGTTGGCCGCGCTACCGGCCGGCGCGCCCGATGCGCTGCGTGAATACCTGCACGGCGACTACCTGATCTTGTATGCAGCCATGGAGGCTGACGCTACCGTGTACCTGCTGTCCATCCGGCATCACCGCCAACTTTCATTTGACTTCGCCAGGCTGTGGCCCGGGGCCTGATGGCCGCCGCGCGAGGCCTGTCGCCAGAGCCTGGCCGTTAGAAGCACGAACATACCAACACTGCACTGGGTAGAAACAGACAAGGTGGTGAACCACCATCACGACGTGCCGTTTCGGGTGCTCAAAAAGGTCTCGACATTCACCGCGCCCGGTGGCTTGCATGCGAATACGACCGACAACCGAATCATCCACGGCGACAACCTGGAGGCCCTGAAAAGCCTGCCGCCCGAGTTCGAGGGCCAGGTGAAATGCATCTACATCGACCCACCCTACAACAAGGGCAACGAGGGCTGGGTTTACAACGATGCAGTCAATGACCCGAAGATGAAGCGCTGGCTCGGCCAGGTAGTGGGCAAGGAGGGCGAAGACCTGTCGCGGCACGACAAGTGGTTGTGCATGATGTATCCGCGTTTGAAACTGCTGCATCGGCTGCTATCGGACGATGGCGCCATCTTCATCTCGATAGACGACAACGAGGTGCATAACCTTCGGGCGGTCTTGAACGAAATTTTCGGCCCAGGGAACTTCGTCGTGAACATGATTTGGCAGAAGATGGACAGCCCAAGCTCGAATTTTGGGGAGCGTGCTTTCTCGAACTATCACGATCACACTTTGGTCTTCGCCAAAAAGCTGAGCGCATGCAGGCTGAAGCAACTGCCAAAGCCCGAAATTCTGAAAGACTACCCCGAAGTTGCTGAGGACGGGCGGCGCTGCCGCACGCGCCAGCTTCGAAAGAATGGAAAGGAAGCTCGCCGCGAGGATCGCGAAACCATGTGGTATCCGATGGAGGCACCAGACGGCTCAGAGATCTGGCCACGGCATCCTGAAGAGGGCTGGGATGGACGCTGGGCCATCGGCAAGAAGGCCTATGAAAAACTGAAGAATGCCGACAAGGTGGTCTGGAAGATGCGCGACCATGGCTGGGTTCCGTATCAGGTTGAGTGGGCCCCCAACGAGCCAGCTATCCCGAACCCATCGATCCTGACTGATGCAGGCCAAAACCGACAGGCCAAAGCGCTCCTCAACGACATGCTGGGGACTGATCACGGCTTCGACACACCGAAGCCTGTGGGCCTGATCGAGCGCATACTACGCATCGCTTCTGACCCGGATTCCATTGTTGTTGACTCATTCGCGGGATCGGGTACCACGGGTCACGCTGTACTCAAGCTCAACGCTGAAGACCGGGGCCGCAGGCGCTTCATCCTGATTGAGACCGAAGACTACGCCGAGAGCATTACCGCCAAGCGCGTCCGAACCGCGATCACCGGTTATGGTTCCGGTGAAGGCATCGTTGACGGCCTCGGCGGGGGCTTCGACTACTACAGCTTTGGGGTCGAGGTGGGACGTCAAAGCCCCCAAGCAAAGCGAGCGCGCCCATTCACCACAGCTGTGTGCTCCCACGCTCTTGTCAATCAAGGGCTGAACCGCGACGCGACGCTTAACTGGCTCCGCCCGGTCCACCGTCCAAGCCAGGGCTTCTGCGACAGGCAGCGGCCTGGTGCAGGTGCCCCCCATCACGGCATGCCGCGCAAACTTCAGCGCAAGGCCGCGGCCTCGATGCTGCGCAGCGTGGCTTCGTAGATCGCCAGGCGCGGCCCGCCCAGTGCTACCGCGCGTTGCGCCGCCTCGCGCGCCTGGGCCAGGCGCTTGGTTTCATGGAGCACCTGAGCCAGGTTGTTCCAGGCGTCGGCGGCTTGCGGGTGGTCGAGCGTGGCCTGCCGGTACGCGGCCTCGGCCTGGCCGAGCTGACCCTGCCGGTAGGCCGCGTTGCCCAGCGCCATGCGCGCGAACAGGTTGCGCGGCCAAGCGGCCAGCGCGGTCTGGTAGGCGCGCCGGGCGGGCGCCGGGGACACGCGCTCCAGGTTGGCCGCGGCGGCAACATAGTCGGCCTCTCGCGCCGTCGCCGGCAGACGCTCGGGCGGCAGGGCGACGAAAGCCCAGCGCTCGGCCTTGGCCCAGCTGCGGTCGAACTCCGAGATGGGCATCAGCAGCCGCTTCTCGGTGCCGGAACGCAGCACGACGACGCCCGCGTCCAGGTCGTAGCCCACCACCACCGCGTAATGCCACTGGGGCCAGACATCGAAGCGCAGGTTCTGCAGCACCACCACCGGGTGGCCCGCTGCGACCTCGCGCAACAGGGCGTTGGGCTGCGCTTCCAATCGGTAGGGCAGCAAGCCGGCGCGACGCGTGGCGCCCAGCATCTCGGGCTGCAGGCTGCCTTGGCGCTGCGGCACATAGACCTCGTCCACCAGTTGCTGCGGCTGGCGCTTGACGCCGGCACGGTCCAGCACGGTAGCCAGGGCCGCGGGGCCGCATTGGTATTCGTCCTGCGGGAAGAAGGCCACGTCGGCCCATTCCACGCGCGCGGGCAGCGTGGGGGTGAGGCCCGCGCCATAGTCGGGCCGGGGAAGCGTGGCGCAGCCCGCCAGGCACAGCCATAGCGCGGCCGCGCACCAGCGGCGCCGCCCCCGCGAGGGTCTCTTCACCCCGGATTAAATCGCGATGGCCACGAGAATGGCGACCAGCAGGATGAGGATCCAGTCCGTGCTGCTGAGGGCGCCCCCGGCCGGCATCGAGTCGATGCGCTGGGCCAGGGCATGGACTTCCTCTTCGCTGAGCGAGGCCACGCGGTCCTTGGCGACCAGGCCGCTGACGCCCATGGCCTGCAAGCGTTCCTTGACGTTGGCGCGTTCGACGAAGCTCTGAACCTTGGCCCGGTCCTGCTCGGCCTGGCTCTGTACCGACATGGCCTGCGTGTCGACGATCTCCGCTTGAACCAAGGGCACCTGAGCGGCCAAGGCCACCGCAAGCGTCACGATCAATCCGCGGCTAAGGTAGGCAACTCGCTTCATGACTGTCTCCTTCAGGAAAAGGAACATACATGTTAGCCCGATGCCCGGAAACAGGAAAGCCGATGGAAATGTAAGACACGTTGCCGAAAAATCCCCCCTTGGCCTTTCCCTCAGGCGCTTGAGCAGGGCCAGGTTCCAGGGGCGCTTGCCGAATTCCGCCCTCTCCACCGGCCACGCCACTGTTACATGCGCAATCCGTCAACCCATTCGAGGGGCGGACGTTGAATGCTTGCCTGGGGGAGTGGCATGGCAGAAGTCGCGCCAGATCCCCAGGGCGGTGGTCGATCTGTCGTCATGCCAAGGAGTCCGCCATGGACACGGAAAGCCTGCAACGAAGCCAGTATGAACTGCGGTTCCAGTCGCTGTTCGCACCCGGCCGCGGCTTTGCATTTCCGTGCGATGCCGAAGGCCATGTCGATCTGGATGCCCTCAGCGCCCAGTCGCGCAACAACTACCTCTACGCAAGGGCCCTGGTGGGGCGCGAGTTTTTGGCGCCGGCCGTGCAAGCGAGTGCCTGCTGAGACGCCAGCCCTGGCCACCGCCGTGGCCGCCCGGCTGACTCACTCCTCCTCTTCGCCCGCCCCCTGCGCCTCATCCACGCGCTGCATGTTGTCCAGCAGCTGGAGCAGGTAGTGCAGCGTGTGCGTGATATCGCTGACCGAGAAACCCTCTAGCGCCTGCTCGTAGTAGGCGTGGATCTTGGCCTGGGCCTGCAGCTCCCAGACCTCGCGCCCCGAGGCCGTCATGGCGATCAGGCGCGAGCGCCGGTCGCGCCCGTCGGGCGCGCTGCAGACATGGCCGTCGCGCTCCATGCGGCCTATCAGGCCGGCCAGGTTCTGCCGGCTCACCATCAGGTAGCGGGCCAGCTCGCCCACGCCCATGCCGCCCTGCGCTTCGGCCCGCGACAGGGCCCCCAGCACCGCCCATTGCTGGGTCGTCAGGCCCTCGGCCTCCACGGCACGCGTCCCGGTTTTATGCAACATGTTTGCACATTGATAGAGCTTGAAAAACAGCCGGTTGGCCAGCTCCATGCGCACGACATGGGATTTCTCTTCAGGGTTAACCATGATTTTCCAAACAAAACTGGCACTTGCGCATTATCGGCGCAGCGCCTAATATGACAACATATTGTCGTAACCGCCTGGCGGCACCCACCCGGGTACCAAGCATAGCAACCCACCTTTGTAAACGGAGATCCACATGCAGAAATTCCAAGACCAGACCGTGATCGTGACCGGCGGCGGCGGCGGCATCGGCGGCGCCACCTGCCGGCGCTTTGCGCGCGAAGGCGCCAAGGTCGCGGTGTTCGACCGCGACCTCGCGGCCGCCCAGCGCGTCGCGGCCGAGATCGACGCCGCCGGCGGCCGGGCGGCCGCCTACTGCTGCGACATCACCGACCGCACGTCGGTCGACGCGGCCGTGGCCGCCGCCACCGAGCAGCTGGGGCCCGTCGACGTGCTGGTCAACAACGCCGGCTGGGACGTGTTCAAGCCCTTCACCAAGACCAGCCCCGCCGAGTGGGAAAAGCTGATCGCGATCAACCTGACGGGCGCGCTGCACATGCACCACGCGGTGCTGCCGGGCATGGCGGCGCGCAAGAAGGGCCGCATCGTCAACATCGCCTCCGACGCGGCGCGCGTAGGCTCCTCCGGCGAGGCGGTCTACGCGGCCTGCAAGGGCGGGCTGGTGGCCTTCTCCAAGACCCTGGCGCGCGAGCATGCGCGCCACGGCATCACCGTGAACGTGGTCTGCCCCGGCCCCACCGACACGGCCTTGTTCGCCGACTACAAGGAAGGCGCGGGCAACCCCGAGAAGCTGATGGAGGCCTTCACCCGCGCCATCCCGCTGGGCCGCATCGGCCAGCCGGAAGACCTGCCCGGCGCCGTGCTGTTCTTCGCCAGCGAAGACGCCGCCTACGTGACCGGCCAGGTGCTCAGCGTCTCGGGCGGCCTGAGCATGGTCGGCTGACCTCTTTCACCCTCAACCGGAAATCACCATGAACTTCGAAGACATCCTGTACGAGGTCCGCAACGGCGTGGCCTGGATCACCATCAACCGGCCGGACAAGATGAACGCGTTTCGCGGCCAGACCTGCGACGAGATCATCAAGGCCCTGAACAAGGCCGGCTACGACCGCGAGGTCGGCTGCATCGTGCTGGCCGGCGCCGGCGACCGCGCCTTCTGCACCGGCGGCGACCAGTCGGCGCACAACGGCAACTACGACGGCCGCGGCACCATCGGCCTGCCGATGGAGGAGCTGCACACCGCGGTCCGCGACGTGCCCAAGCCCGTGATCGCGCGCGTGCAGGGCTACGCCATCGGCGGCGGCAACGTGCTGGCCACCATCTGCGACCTGACCATCTGCTCCGAGAAGGCCATCTTCGGCCAGGTCGGCCCCAAGATGGGCTCGGTCGACCCCGGCTACGGCACGGCCTTCCTGGCCCGCGTGGTGGGCGAGAAGAAGGCGCGCGAGATCTGGTACCTGAACAAGCGCTACTCGGGCCCCGAAGCCGTGGCCATGGGCCTGGCCAACGTCTGCGTGCCGCACGAGCAGCTGGACGCCGAGGTGCAGAAATGGGCCGAGGAGATCGGCGAGCGCAGCCCGACGGCGATCGCGATTGCCAAGCGCAGCTTCAACATGGACACCGCGCACCAGAGCGGCATCGCCGGCATGGGCATGTACGCGCTCAAGCTGTACTACGACACCGAGGAATCGCGCGAGGGCGTCAAGGCGCTGCAGGAAAAGCGCAAGCCCGAGTTCCGCAGGTACGCCAAGTAAGCCGCTGGAGAGCCTGAAGTGAATCCGAATCCCTACATCGACGAAGACCTGCAGGCGCTGGCCGAGACGGCGCGCCGCTTTGCCACCGAGCGCGTGGCGCCCGGCTTCCTGGAGCGCGACAAGACCCGCGAGTTCGACCGCGAGCTGCTGCGCGAAATGGGTGGTCTCGGTTTCATCTGCCCCGAGCTGCCGGAGGAGTTCGGCGGCCTGGGCCTGGGCTGCCTGGCCGCCGGCGTGATCCACGAGGAGGTCGCCCGCGCCGACCTCAGCTTCTCCTACCTGAACCTGCTGGCCTCGCTGAACGGCCAGATCCTGTCGCGCTACGGCCATCCCGCGGTCGTCGGCCCCTGGCTGAAGAAGCTCACCCAGGGCGAGGCCATCTGCGCCATCGCCCTGACCGAGCCGCGCGGCGGCTCCGACGCGGCCAACCTGCGTCTGCGCATCGAGCGCACCAGTGAAGGGGGTAGCGACCACTACGTCATCAACGGCGAGAAGACCTCGATCTCGGCCGCCGACCAGGCCGACATCAGCGTGGTGTTCGGCCGCACCGGCAGCCCTGAATCCGGCGCCCATGGCGTCACCGCGCTGCTGGTGCCCATGGACAGCCCCGGCATCACCACCAACCGCTTCGACTGCCATGGCCAGCGCGCCATCGGCCGCGGATCGATCTTCTTCGAGAACGTGCGCGTGCCCGTCAGCCATCGCCTGGGCGACGAGAACAAGGGCTTCGTGCAGGTGATGCACGGTTTCGACTTCTCGCGCTCGCTGATCGGCCTGCAGTGCCTGGCCGTGGCCCGCGCGGCGCTCGACGAGACCTGGGCCTACATCACCGAGCGCGAGGCCTTCGGCAAGACCCTGTCCCACTTCCAGGGCGTGACCCACCCGCTGGCCCAGTACGACACCGAGGTCGAGGGCGCGCGCCTGCTGTGCCTGCAGGGCCTGTGGCTCAAGGACAAGGGCCTGCCCCACACCGCCGAGGCCGGCATGGCCAAGTGGTGGGGCCCCAAGCTGGCCTACGACGTGGTGCACCAGTGCCTGCTGTGCTTCGGCCACGGCGGCTACGACCGCGGGGCCATGGAGCAGCGCCTGCGCGACGTGCTCGGCTTCCAGATCGGCGACGGCACGGCCCAGATCATGAAGACCGTCATCGCGCGCGTGCGCGCCGGCCGCCAGCACGTGCCGGCCTGAACAGCCCTCACCCCAGCCCTCTCCCAGCGGGAGAGGGAGCCCCAGAGAAGGAGACAAGACCATGGATTTCGACCCCGTCCTCATCGCCCCGCGCCGCGCCACCAGCCGGGCCCAGGGCTTCTGGCCAGACCGCACCATCAACGACGAGCTGGACGCCTGCCTGGCCGCCTGTCCGGACAAGCTCGCGCTGACCGCGCTGCAGGCCGAGAGCGGCGCCACCACGCGCTTCAGTTACCGCGAGCTCGCCGCAATGGCCGACCGCGTGGCCGTGGGCCTGGCGCGCCTCGGCGTGGGCCGCAACGACGTGGTCGCCTGCCAGCTGCCCAACTGGTGGCAGTTCACCGTCACCTACCTGGCCTGCTCGCGCATAGGCGCGGTGATGAACCCGCTGATGCACATCTTCCGCGAGCGCGAGCTCAGCTTCATGCTCAAGCATGGCGAGGCCAAGCTGCTGATCGTGCCCAAGAGCTTCCGCGGCTTCGACTTCGAGGCCATGGCGACCGCCCTGCAACCCGAGCTGCCGCAGCTCAGGCAGGTGGTCGTGGTCGGCGGCGCGGGCGCCGACAGCTTTGAGGCCCTGCTCAGCGGCCCGGCCTGGGAAAACGAAGCCGATGCGCGCGAGATCCTGACGCAGCACCGCCCCGGCCCCGACGACGTGACCCAGCTGATCTACACCTCGGGCACCACCGGCGAGCCCAAGGGCGTGATGCACACGGCCAACACCACCATGGCCAACATCATTCCCTATGCCGAGCGCCTGCGCCTCGGCGAAGCCGACCGGGTGCTGATGGCCTCGCCCATGGCGCACCAGACCGGCTTCATGTACGGGCTGATGATGCCCGTCATGCTGCGCGCCAGCGCCGTGCTGCTCGACATCTGGGAGCCGCGCAAGGCCGTCGAGCTGATCCGCGCCGAGGGCGCCAGCTTCACCATGGCCTCCACGCCTTTCCTGAACGATCTCGCGAAGACCGTCGCCGAGTCGGGCCTCACGGTGCCCACGCTGCGGACCTTCCTCTGTGCCGGCGCACCGATTCCCGGCCCGCTGGTCGAGCAGGCGCGCCAGGTGCTGGGCACCAAAATCGTCTCGGCCTGGGGCATGACGGAGAACGGCGCCGTGACGCTGATCGAGCTCGACGACCCCGACGAGCGCGCCTTCACCACCGACGGCCACCCGCTGCCCGGTGTGGAGCTCAAGGTGGTCGACGCCGACGGCGAGGCGCTGCCCGCCGGTGAGGCCGGCCGGCTGCTGGTGCGCTCGGTGTCCAACTTCGGCGGGTATCTGAAGCGCCCGCAGTGGAACGGCACCGACGCCGACGGCTGGTTCGACACCGGCGACCTGGCGCGCCTGGACGCGCAAGGCTATGTGCGCATCACCGGGCGCAGCAAGGACGTGATCATCCGCGGCGGCGAGAACATCCCGGTGGTCGAGATCGAGGCCCTGCTCTACAAGCACCCGGCGATCGCCATGGCCGCCATCGTCGCCTACCCGGACGAGCGCCTGGGCGAGCGCGCCTGCGCCGTCGTCGTGCCCAAGCCCGGCCAGAGCATAGACCTGCCGGCCATCGTCGATTTCCTGAAGGCGCAGCAGGTGGCCATGCAGTACCTGCCCGAGCGCCTGGTCGTGCGCGACGCCATGCCGGCCACGCCGTCCGGAAAGATCCAGAAGTTCAAGCTGCGCGAGATGCTGCGCGACGCGCTCGCCGCCTGACGCCAACCCCGAGAACCACCCACAGGAGACAAGCCCCATGACACCGAACAAGACCCTCTTGCCGCGCCGCCGGCTGATGCAGGCCGCCGCCGCAGTCTGCGCGCTGGGCGCCGCCGGCGCCCTGCACGCTCAGCCAGCCAGCTGGCCCACCAAGCCGATCCGCATCGTGGTCGGCTTCGCGCCGGGCGGCACCACCGACGTGATGGCCCGCGTGATGGCCCAGTCCCTCGGCGAGGCGCTGGGCCAGAGCGTGGTGGTGGACAACAAGCCCGGCGCCAGCGGCAACGTGGCGGCCAGCGAAGTCATACGCGCCACCCCGGACGGCCATACCTTCCTGATCGCGCCGACCTCGGTCGAGACGGCCAACCCCTTCCTGTTCAAGCAGACCATCAGCCCGGCCAAGGAGCTGAGCCCCGTGGCCGGCGTCGGGCGCAGCCAGATGTACCTGGTGGTCAAGCCGCAATCCACCGTCAAGGACGCGCGGGAATTCGTCGCCTTCGCCCAGGCCAACCCGGGCAAGCTGTCCTACGCTTCAGCCGGCCCGGGCACACCACCGCACCTGGCGGGCGAGCTGTTCAAGAAGGTCACGGGCGTATTCGCCACCCACATCCCCTACCGCGGCGCGGCGCCGGCGCTGCAGGACGTGATGGCCGGGCAGGCGGACTACGTGTTCGACCCGGGCATCGCCTTCCCGCACGTGCGTGCCGGCAAGGTGCGCATGCTGGCCGTGGCCGGCGCCAGGCGCTCGTCCTTCTTCCCGGATGTGCCGACCCTGGCGGAGCTGGGCTTCAAGGGCGCCGAGCTCGACATCTGGTTCGGCCTGTGGGCGCCCAACGGCACCCCCGCGGACGTCACGGCCCGCATGGCGAAGGAGCTTGCCAGGGCCCTGGCCCTGCCCACGACCAAGGCCCGCTACGAGTCGCTGGGCGCGGAACCCGTCGGCCTGGACAACGCCGAATTCCGCAGCCTGCTGGCCAGCGAAACCAAGCAGCTTTCCACCCTGATCCGCGACAGCCGGATCAACATAGACTGAGCCGGCGCTCGGCCCGCAGCATCATGGAAACACCACCCGTCCTCGTGGACACGCGCGGCCGCGTCGGCCTGATCACGCTGAACCGGCCGCGCCAGCTCAATGCCCTCAGCGACGCGCTGATGGATGCGCTCGGCGCCGCCCTGCTGGCCTTCGACGCCGACCCCGGCATAGGCGCCATCGTGATCGCCGGAGGCCCCAAGGCCTTCGCGGCCGGCGCCGACATCTCGGCCATGGCCGACTGGAGCTACATGGACGTCTACCAGGGCGAGTTCATCACGCGCAACTGGGAGACCATACGCCGCGTGCGCAAGCCGGTGCTGGCGGCCGTGGCCGGCCTGGCCCTGGGCGGCGGCTGCGAGCTGGCCCTGGCCTGCGACATCGTGGTCGCGGCCGAGTCGGCGCGCTTCGGCCTGCCCGAGGTCAAGCTGGCCATGCTGCCCGGCGCCGGCGGCACCCAGCGCCTGCCGCGCGCCATCGGCAAGGCCAAGGCCATGGACATGTGCCTGTCGGCGCGCCAGCTCGACGCCGCCGAGGCCGACCGCTGGGGCCTGGTCTCGCGCGTGGTGCCGGACGAGGCGCTGCTCGACGCCACCCTGGCCCTGGCGGCCGAGATCGCCGCCTATTCGCTGCCGGCGCTGATGGCCATCAAGGAGTCGGTCAACCGCGCCTGGGAGTCCTCGCTCAGCGAGGGCATCGCCTACGAACGGCGCGCGCTCTACGCGCGCTTCGCGAGCGCCGACGCGCACGAAGGCATGCAGGCCTTCCTGGCCAAGCGCCGACCGCAGTTCAGCCACCGCTGAGGGCCGGCGCGCCTCCCCGCCCTGCCAGCCGACTGGCCGCGAAGTCCACGTACCAGTCCAGGCAGCCCGGATTGGCCATCGCGTCCTTGTTGACCACCTTCTCCAGCGGTGCGCCGAGCAGCAGCTTCTTGATCGGCAGCTCCTGCTTCTTGCCCGAGAGCGTGCGCGGCACCTCGGCCACCTGCAGGATCTCGTCGGGCACGAAGCGCGGACTCAGGGCGGTCTTGATCGCGTCGGCCAGGCGGCGCATGAGCCCATCGTCGAGTACCAGGCCTTCGCGCAGCACCACGAACAGCGGCATGTAGCTCTCGCGGCCCAGGTATTCGAGGTCCACCACCAGGCTGTCCAGCACCTCGGGCAGGGCCTCGACCGCGCTGTAGAGCTCGCTGGTGCCCATGCGCAGGCCGTGGCGGTTGATGGTGGCGTCGCTGCGGCCGTAGATCACGCAGCCCTCGCCGCCTTGCTCCTTGCTGCCTATGCGCAGCCAGTCGCCATGGCGCCAGACGCTGCCGGCCTCGGGGCCGAGGTCGCCGCCGCCGGGCTTGCGGCCGTGGCCGGGCGGGTAGGACTCGAAATAGCTCGCCAGGTAGCGCGCGTGGTCCTGGTCGCCCCAGAAGTAAAGCGGCATCGAGGGAATGGGCTGGGTGCAGACCAGCTCGCCGACCTCGCCCAGCACCGGCTCGCCGCGCTCGTTCCAGGCCTCGACGGCGCAGCCCAGCAGGCGGCACTGCATGACGCCGGGCTGCTGCGGCAGCTCGCGGTGGCCGCCGATGAAGGCGCCGGCGAAGTCCGTACCCCCGGAAATATTGCACCACCAGATGTCCTTCTGGGCCTCGCTCCCAGCGATGCGCGCGAACTGCTCGCTCCCCCAGGCCTGAGCCTCGGGCGACAGCGGCGAGCCGGTGCTGCCGAGCGCGCGTATGCGCGAGAGGTCGCCGCAGCGCGAAAGCTCGACACCGGCCTTGAGGCAGTTGGCATAGAAGGCCGCGCCGGCGCCGAAGTAGCTCACGCCGGTCTCGGCCGCGAAGCGCCACAGCAGGCCCCAGTCCGGGTTGTCCTTGCTGCCGCCGGGGTTGCCGTCGTAGAGCACGCAGGTCGTGCCGTTGAGCAGGCCCGAGAGCTGGGCGTTCCACATCACCCAGCCGGTGGAGCTGTACCAGTGGAAGCGCTCGCCCCAGCTGTTGGGCGCGTAGCTGCAGCCCACGTCGTTGTGCAGGGTCTTGAGCGCCAGGGCCACCAGCACAGTGCCGCCATGGCCGTGCACGATGGGCTTGGGCAGGCCCGTGGTGCCGCTCGAGTAGACGATCCACAGCGGGTGGTCGAAGGGCAGAGCGAGCGGCTCGAAGGCCTCGGTCTGCGCGTCGTGGCGCGCCGTGAGGCGCGACAGGCGCGGCGCCATGGCGAACTCGTTGGCCGTGAGGTCGGCCGTGCCCAGGTTGTCGTGCAGGATCAGGTGCTCAAGCGTGGGCAGGGCCTGGCGCAGCTCGTCCACCACGGCCATGCGGTCGTGGTCGCGCCCGCCGTAGCGCACGCCGTCGCAGGCGATCAGCACCTTGGGTTCGATCTGGCGGAAGCGGTCGAGCACGGCCTGGGCCCCCATGTCGGGCGCGCAGATGCTCCACACGCCGCCCAGGCTCACGGTGGCGAGGAAGGCCACCATGGCCTCGGGGATGTTGGGCAGGTAGGCGGCGACCCGGTCGCCCGGCTGCAGGCCCTGGGCCCTGAGGTGCAGGGCCAGCGAAGCGACCTGGCGCCTGAGCTCGGGCCAGGACAGCTCGTGCGCCGTACCCAGCTCGTTGCGGCTCACGATGGCCGGAAAGCCCGCGGCCTGGGCCGGCGCCACATGGCGGAACACCTGCTGCGCGTAGTTGAGCTGCGCGCCGGGGAACCAGACCGCCCCGGGCATCACGTTCTTCACGAGCACGGCGCTGTGCGGCGTGGGCGAGCGCAGGTCGAAGTAGTCCCAGATGCTTTGCCAGAAGGCGTCGAGCTCGGTGGTGGACCAGCGCCAGAGCTCGCCGTAGCTCGCGAAGCTCAGGCCGCGCTTGTCGCGCAGCCAGTTCTGGTAGAGGCGGATCTGCGGAACGTAGGGAGGGGCGGCGGTCGGGCTCATGCGCGCCAGCGTAGCAGCGTCGCGCCGTGCGCGCATCCCCGGCTTTCGCCTACGCGACAGCGGTAGTCGCGGGCTCAGACCTTGTAGGTCGACAGCAGCAGGTTGGTCTCGGTGTTGACAATGCCCTTGATCTGGCGGATGCGGGTCAGCACGCGGTCGAAGGCTTCCAGGCTGTCGGCGCTGATCTCGGCCACCACGTCCCAGCGGCCGTTGGTCGAATGCAGGCTGTCCACCGCCGGCTCGCCGCGCAGGGCCTGGATCACGCTGGGCGCGCTGGTGCCCTCGACCGCGATGGTGGTCCAGGCACGTATGCGGTGCGGCTGGGCGGCGGGTTTCAGGCGCACGGTGTAGCCGGTGACGATGCCGCCCTTCTCCAGCCGGGCCAGGCGGTTCTGCACCGTGCCGCGCGAGACCTTGAGCCGCTCGGCCAGGGCCGACAGGCTCATGCGCGCGTCGTCGCGCAGCAAGGCGATCAGTTGCCGGTCGGTGTCGTCCAGATGGATCGTTTCGTCAGCCATGGCTGGCATTTTGCACCCGAAGCTGGCAGAACGCAGCAGTTTCTCGGCTTTTGCCTGTCATCGCCCTTGACTATGCTTGTCTCTGTTCCCGCAAGGGGCGCCCCCGGCCAAGCTCGGCGGGGCGGCGCCACCTGCCAAGGAGGCCGCCATGCTGACCCGCCATCTCGACGCCGACGACCTGCGCCAGCTGCTGCGCCGCCTTGGCCCGGAAGCCCTGCTGCGCGAGATCGCCGCCGCGCTGCGCGAGGATTTCCTGCGCTGGGAGCAGTTCGACAAGATCCCGCGCTGCGCCAGCCACTGCCGCCAGGGCGTGATCGAGCTGATGCCGGTGGCCGACGGCGAGCGCCATGCCTTCAAGTACGTCAACGGCCACCCCGGCAACCCCGCGCTGGGCCTGCCCACGGTGATGGCCTTCGGCGTGCTGTCCGACATGGCCACGGGCGCGCCGCTGCTGCTATCCGAGCTCACGCTGACCACGGCCCTGCGCACCGCCGCCACCTCGGCCCTGGCGGCGCAGGTGCTGGCGCGGCCCGACGCGCGCACCATGGCCTTGATCGGCAACGGCGCGCAGGCCGAGTTCCAGGCCCTGGCCTTCATGAGCCTGGTCGGCGTGCGCCGGCTGCGCGTGTACGACACCGACCGGCGCGCCACGGCCAAGCTGCTGCGCAACCTGCAGCCCTACGTGGACGCGGGGCGCCTCAGCATCGAGCCCTGCGCGAGCACGGCCGAGGCGGTGCAGGGCAGCGACATCGTCACCACGGCCACGGCCGACAAGTCGCATGCCGCCATCCTGGCGGCGGGCCTGATCGCGCCCGGCATGCACCTCAACGCCCTGGGCGGCGACTGCCCCGGCAAGACCGAGCTGGACCCGCGCATCCTGCAGCACGCCCATGTGTTCGTCGAATACGCGCCGCAGAGCCGTCTCGAGGGCGAGATCCAGCACATGCCGCACGACTTCGAGGTCACCGAGCTCTGGCGCGTGCTGGCCGGCCAGGCGCCGGGCCGCACGCACCCCGACCAGGTCACGGTGTTCGACTCGGTCGGCTTCGCGCTGGAGGACTTCTCGGCCCTGCGCACGCTCGAGCGCCTGGCGCGCGAGCATGAGCTCGGCCGCCTGCTGTCCCTGGTGCCGGCCATGGCCGACCCCAAGGACCTCTGGGGCTGGGCGCACGGCGGCTGAGCGCAGCGCGCCTCACCCTCGCCGCGCTTATGCGTAAGCTGTTCCCAGGGCAATGCGCGGGGTGCTGCCCAGGGCCTGCTCGACCACGCCGCCCACCATGTCGGCGGTGACGGCCGACAGGGTCCAGCCCAGGTGGCCATGGCCGGTGTTGTAGAACACGTTGGCCGAGCGGCCGCGGCCCACGCGCGGCATCATGTTGGGCATCATGGGCCGCAGGCCGGCCCAGGGCACGACGCTGCGCGTGCTCACGCCAGGGAAGCATTGCTGCACCCAGTCGACCAGGGGGCGGATGCGGTCGGCGCGTATGTCCTTGTTGTAGCCGTTGAACTCGGCCGTGCCCGCAACGCGGAAACGGTCCACGCCCAGGCGGCTGGTCACCAGCTTGGTGGCGTCGTCGAGCAGGCTGACCGTGGGCGCGGCGGCCTGGCTCTGCGCGTCGTCGAGGTTCACCGTGATCGAGTAGCCCTTGACCGGGTAGATGTTGACTCGGTCGCCCAGCTGCGCCGCGAAGGCGCGGCTGGCCACGCCGGCGCAGACCACCAGGCCGTCGAAGCGCAGCGTCTCCTCGCCCTGCCCGGCGCGCACCGTGACACTGGCGCTGCGGCCGTCGCTGCGCAGCGCGACCACGTCCTCGCCATAGCGGCCGCGCACGCCCAGGCGGGCTATGGCCGCGGCCATGCCCTGCGTGAACTTGTGGATGTCGCCGGTGGCGTCGCTCTCGGTGTAGAAGCCGCCGTAGTAGGTCCCGGCCAGCGTGGGCTCGATGGCGCGCATCTCGGCCGGCGTCACCGCGCGGCGCTCGAGGCCACCCTCGGCCAGCAGCTGCGTGACCTGGGCCGCGTGGTCGAAGCCGGCCTTGTCGCGGTAGATGTGCAGGATGCCCTCCTTGCGCAGGTCGAAGTCCACGCCCTCGGCCTGGGCCCAGCCGAACAGGTGCTCGCGCGCGGCGATGGCCAGGCGCGCGGTCTCCACGGTGTTCTTGCGGTAGTCGGGGATGGCGGCCATGAACTCCAGGAACCAGGAGATCTTGTGCCAGCTCGGACGCGGGTTGACCAGCAGCGGGGCGTCGCTCTTGAGCATCCACTTCATGCCCTTGAGGATGGTGGACCAGTGGGTCCAGACCTCGGCGTTGGAGGCCGAGAGCTGGCCGCCGTTGGCGAACGAGGTCTCCATGGCCGCGTAGCGGTGCTTCTCGAACAGGGTGACGGCAAAGCCGCGGCGCGCGAGCGCATAGGCCGTGGTGACGCCGGTGATGCCACCGCCGATGACAGCGATCGATTTCATGAGCTAGGTCTTTCAGCAAACGTCGGGTTGGGCCCGCACGCAAGCTGCGTGGCGGACGCCCCCTCTGTTGCTGGACCTGAGAGATTCACGCGGCCGCCCGGCGGGCTTGGCGCTTGCTCCTTCGGTGCTGCGAGTGACGGACTCGGCAGCTCTTCAGAGTAAAAATGCAGGTACCGGTCCTTGGGCCTGAGAGATTCCGGGGCGGTTGCTCCTTCGGCGCTGCCCCTGCGCCGAACCTGGGTTCATGCGCGGGCAGACTCTCCCGATACCATGCGCCATCTTAGCAGCGCCGCCGGGCGGCGCGGCAAGAAGGCCTCGAAACCATGGGGTCGTTCCTGGCCGACCGCTGCACATGGCGGGGTCCCGCCCCGGCAGCGTTAGCATGTCCCCCATCCCATATCCATACCCGCCCCATGACCCTGCCCGCCCCCGCGCTCGAACATGTGGCCGACCTCACGGTGCTCGTCGCCGCCCCGGTCGAGGCCGGCCAGGTCAGGGGCGCCAACAGCCGCGGCCTGCGGCGCATCATCCCGATCACGGGCGGCAGCGTGACGGGCCGCCTGCGCGGCCGCGTGCTGCCCGGCGGGGCCGACTTCCAGATCGTGGTGTCCGACACCCTGGCCGAGCTCGACGCGCGCTACCTGCTCGAGCTCGAGGGCGGCGCGCGCGTCTACGTGCGCAACCGCGCCCTGCGCCGCGGCTCGGCCGGGGACATCGCGCGCCTGGTGCGCGGCGAGCCGGTCGACCCGGCGGCCGTCTACTTCCGCTGCGTGCCCAGCTTCGAGGTCTCCCATCCCTCCCTGGCCTGGCTGACCGAAAGCCTGTTCGTAGGCACCGGGGTGCGCCATCCGGACCGGGTGGAGCTCAGCCTGTTCCGGCTGGGTTGAGCTCGATTTGCAATTTCGCACATACGTGCTAATATTGCCGCATGGACGCGAAGACCCAGAAAAGCGAGCTGACGCGCGCCGCCATCGTCGGCGCCGCGCTGGACCTGGCCGCCGCCGAGGGGCTGGAGGCGATCACGCTGCAGGCCGTGGCGGACCGCGTGGGCCTTTCCAAGAGCGGCGTGTTCTCGCGCGTGGGCTCGCGCGAGGCGCTGCAGAAAGCGGTGATCGAGGAGTTCGGCCACCGCTTCCTGGCCGAGGTCTTCGTGCCCGCCATGCAGGCGCCCAAGGGCCTGCCGCGGCTGGACCAGATCGTGCGGCGCTGGATCCAGCGCATGCGCGACGTCGAGGCCCACAGCGGCTGCATCTACACGGCCGGCGCCTTCGAGTTCGACGACCGCGACGGCGAGCTGCGCGAACTGCTGCTGCAGGAGGTGCAGCGCTGGCGCGCCGCGCTGCGCCGCACCGTGGCCCAGGCCGTGGAGGCCGGCCACCTCAAGCCCGACACCGACCCCGCCCAGCTGGTGAGCGAGCTCAGCGGCATCGCCATCGGCCTGCTGCACGACGCGCGCTTTCTGCGCGAGCCGCGCGCCGGCGAGCGCGCGCTGGCCAGCTGGCAGCGCCTCGCCCAGAGCTACCAGGCCTGAACCACGACCTTGGTCGCAGGCCAGTTGCTCGCCCAAATTTAGCACAACCGTGCTATTCAAGGAGAAAGCCATGTGGATCATCCTCTTCATCCTGGTCCTCGCCCTGGTACGCAAGGGCTTGGCCGCCCTCGCCGCCTCGTGGCGCGCGCTGCCGCGCAACAACGAGGACTGGATCTATTACTGAGGCCGGCGCGCACCCGCCGCCCCCTGCGAGGACTTGCCATGAC
>NZ_SCMM01000040.1:0-44517 GCF_005503345.1 Ramlibacter sp. 2FC | reverse complement strand
GGCGCCGCGGGTGCGGAGGGCGCCTGGGCCGGGCGGGCCGGTTCGGCCTGCAGGTCGGCCATCTCGACGAAGTCGTCGGGCAGGTGCTCGAGCCGGATCAGGGCTTCGTTGCCCGAGAGCACGCAGGCCGTACGCAGCACATTGCTCAGCTGGCGCACGTTGCCGGGCCAGGGGTAGCACGCGAACAGGCGCTGCACCTCCTCGGACAGGCGCTTGCCGGCGCCGCCCTCGCAGCCCGAGCTCATCACATGCTTGACGATGGCGTCCAGGTCCGTGCGCTCGCGCAGCGCGGGCAGGCGCACCGCCAGGCCGTTGAGGCGGTAATAGAGGTCCTCGCGGAACTGGCCCGCGGCGATCATCTGCCGCAGGTTGCGGTGGGTGGCGCTGATCAGGGCGAAGTTGACCGGGATGCTGCGGTTGGAGCCCAGCGGCGAGATCACGCGCTCCTGCAGCGCGCGCAGCAGGCGGGTCTGCAGCGTCAGCGGCATGTCGCCGATCTCGTCGAGGAACAGCGTGCCGCCGTTGGCCATCTGCACCTTGCCCGCGGCGCCCTTGCGCCGGGCGCCGGTGAACGCGCCTTCCTCGTAGCCGAACAGCTCGGCCTCGATCAGGTTCTCGGGGATGGAGGCGCAGTTCACCGCGACGAAGGGGTGGCGCGCGCGGGCGGAGTCGTTGTGGATGGCCTTGGCCAGCAGCTCCTTGCCGACACCGGTCTCGCCGAGGATCAGGATGGGAATGTCGCAGCCCTGCACGCGGCGCAGCTTCTGCAGCGTCGCGGCCACCTGCGGATCGCCGGTGTCGAGGTAGCGCAGGCTGGACATCTGCTCGCGCCGCTGCGCGGCAACCGACGACGCGGAGGCGGCGTCCGCCGTCGGCGCCGACGGGTTCTGGCCGGGGCCGGAGGACAGGCCTTGCACCTGCCACAGCAGCTGCGGCCGGATGTCGGCGCGTGCGCGCACCGTGACACCGTTGGGCAGCGCCAGCGACAGCAGTTGCGGCGAGGCGGAGCGGCAACGGTCGATCAGCTCGTCCATCGACATGCCGAACAGCGAGGACAGGCTGTGGCGCTGCAGGCCCGCGGGGTCCTGGCCCAGCTGGAACAGCGCGCCCCGGTTCGCCGCCAGAAAGCGCCCGCCCTGGGAAAAGGCCACCAGCCCCTCGAACAGCGTGCCTATGAATTCCGGCCGCGAATGGAAATGCAGGCGCACGGTGTCCTGGAAGGTCTCGGAGAAGATCTGGTTCTCGATGATCTGGGCCGACATGCGGGCCAGCGCCATGGTGTGGCGGTGGTAGCCGCGCGCGTCGCCGGTCACGTCGAGCACGCCGACGATGGTGCCGCGGGGGCTGAAGATGGGCGTGCTGGAGCAGGTCAGGAAGTGGTTGGCCTTGAGGTAATGCTGGTCGGCATGGACGGTCACCGGGCTGCCCAGTGCGATCGCCGTGCCGATGGCGTTCGTGCCCTTGGCGGCCTCGGACCAGTCCACGCCCGGCTTGAGCGCCACCTTCTCGGCCTGGGCGAGGAAGCTGTCGTCGCCCAGCGAATGCAGGATGCGGCCCTCGCCATCGGTCAGCACCACCATGCTGTGGGTGTTGGCGATCTGCTCGTACAGCGCCTCCAGCACGGGGTAGGCCAGGGTGCCGAGTTGGTGGCTCTCGTCCAGCAGCGACTTCACGTGGCTGGGGCTGGCGCCCGTGAAGTCGGGGTCCATGCCGGGCTGCAGGCCGGCCTTGCGCGAGCGCTGCCAGGAGGCCTCGATCAGTCCCTGGTGCTCGTCCGAAACCGGCTCGGCCGCAGGCCAGGCGGCCCGCTCACCGATGGCTTTCGGTGTCTCTATCATGTCGTCTCCTCTGGTCGCCCCCTGCTCGCCGTCCGCCAGCCAGTCGGGCAACTGCAGGCGTTCGTTGAGCGGTGCTTGGGTCCATTCGGACGCCAACGGCGACGGTGATGCATCCCCTGGGGTGGAACCCGTGTCATTGCTCATTTTTGCATCACATGTTAAGTCGTATGTCACAGACGGAGCAATATCTTTGCCAGCCGGCGGGGCATTGCGCGCCGGGCAGCGCGGGCACGGCAATTGCAGAGAAGGGGCATCTGTGTCAACTCTCAACATACGGTGCCCCATGTCCCAGACCTCAACCAAGCGCCTTCATCGACTGCTGACCGCCCTGGTCCTCGCCGCGCCCCTGCTCGCGCAGGCCCACGGCGATGTCACGCCACAAGCGGTGGACACCCACACGCTGCCGCAGTTGGGCAGCCAGTGGCGCGAGAGCAACCCTTATGCGGAAGGCCCGGCCCAGGCGGAAGCCAGGCGCATCGGGTCCTCGGCCTACAACCAGAACTGCGCGCGCTGCCACGGCCTGGAAGCGATATCGGGCGGTGTCGCGCCCGACCTGCGCAAGTTCGACACGGATTGCGTGGGCATGGCCGACGCGGCCAAGAAGAAGGCCTGCTACGCCGAGATGCAGGACTACTTCGCGGCCACGGTGCGCCATGGGCGCACGCGCGACGGCCGGGTCTACATGCCGCCTTTCGACGGCGTGCTGTCGCAGGAGGCCGTGTGGGCCATCAAGACCTACCTCGAATCGCGCCGCGAGCCCTGAACCTGCCCGGGCTGCGCAGACCCTGAAGACAAGACCAGCGAAGGAGACGACATGAAGCCATCGATACAGACCACCGGCACGCTGCCGCGCGCGGCGGGGCTGGCGCGCCGGCAGCTGCTGCTGGCCGGCGCCGCAGCGGCCTTGACCGCGGGCCGGGCCAGGGCCGAACTGCCCGAGGTCCGCGAGCGCGGCAGCCTCAAGGTCGCGCTGTACCGCCACCACGCGCCGTTCTCGGACGGTGGCGCGCAGGGCGTGCGCGGCATCGACGCGGCCCTGGCCCAGGCCCTGGCCGAGCGCATGCGCCTGTCCGTGCAGTGGCTGCCCTTCGATGCCGGGGAGAACATGGGCGACGACCTGCGCAACATGGTCTGGCGCGGCCACTACCTCGGCTACGGACCGGCCGACCTGATGATGCAGGTGCCGATCGATCGCCAGCTGATCGCGCAGACGCGGCAGGTCGAGTTCCTGATGCCTTACTACCGCCACCGGCTGGTGTGGCTCAGCCGTGGCACGCCCTCGCGTGCCGATCTCGGCGCCATGGCGCTGGACGGGCTGCCCCTGGCTGCCGAGACCGGCACTGCCGCGGCGGGCGCGCTGCTCGGCTACGGCGGCGGGCGCTTTCGCGCCGCGGTCCGGCTCCTGCCCTCGGGCCTGGAGGCGGCGCGCGGCGTGGTCGCCGGCAGCTGGCCGGCGGCCTACGTGACCCAGGCCCAGGCCGAGTTCGCGCTCAAGGGCCTGGCTGACGCCGGCGACTACCTGGTCGAGCCCGCCGCGCTGCCCGGCACCCCGCCCAAGGGCTGGGCCGTGGGCCTGGCCATCAAGTCCGGCCAGCCCCAGCTCTCGCAGGCCCTGGCGCTGGCGATGAAGGGCTTGCAGGAGGACGGCACCCTGGCCGGCATCTGGCGCGAACACGGGCTCACGCCGCTCGCGCCCTGAGCCCGGAGCCGCTCAGGCCCCGAGGTTGCGCAGCGCTGCCTCGATCGCGGCTGCGGTGGCCAGCGGCTGCTCCATGGGGAACAGGTGGCTGCCGTCGAGCATGCTGATGCGGCCCTGCGTGATCTTCTGGGTCATCGCCATGCCGACCTGCCCGATTTCCGCCGACTGCAGTCCGCCGATGAAGGCCGCCGGGCACTTGAGCGGATGGCGGGCGAGCAGGCGGTCCAGGTTGTGCGGCAGGCTGTTGTAGATCGCGGTCTCTATGTCGCGGTCGAAGCTCAGCACGCGCCGGCCGTCGGCGTCGTGCGTGCCGTGCGCTATGTAGTCGGCCAGCACCTGCGGGTCCCAGCGCGCGAAGGCCTTCTTGTGGCGGAAATGCTCGAGTGCGGCCTCGGCGCTGGGCCAGGCGTTCCTGCGCTTGCGGCTCACCGCGCCGGGCGAGAGCGCGCCCACCAGCTGGGTGCGCTTGGCCATGCCGAGCGCCGTGGCGCGCCAGCCGCCCAGCAGCGGCGAGTCGATCAGCAGCACGCCGCGCGCCAGGGCCGGGTGGCGCGCCGCGCACATCAGGCTCAGGAAGCCGCCCAGCGAATGACCGACCAGGAAGGCCGGCTCGCCGGCGCGCGCGGTCTCGCGCTCGGCGAACTCGGCCAGCTGCTGCACCAGTTGCGGCCAGTTGCTGGTGACGGGCAGGCGAGGATCGTGGCCGAACTTGTCCAGCGCGCGCAGCTGGAAGCCGCGCCTCCTCAGCTGCTCGAACAGGACGCGGTAGGTGCCGGCGGGGAAGCTGTTGGCGTGCGAGAAGACGATCAGGGCCATGGGGTTGAGCGCCGCCGGGCCGCCCGTAGCCGTTGGTCTGCGAAGCGAACCAGGCGAAGGGCGGCATTGACGCTGCTGCACTGTACAGCTGCGCGCACCACGCTGCGCAGCGTCGCCCCAAGGTGCGAAGGCCCCCTAGGGGGGCAGCGAGGACACGAACGTGCCGAGCGTGGGGGCGACATGCGTCAGATCAGTTTTTCTTTGGGGTTGGTGATCTTCTTCAGCGGCCGGCAGGCCGGCGAGTCGATGCACAGCGGCACCTGGGTCGCGCCGCCTTCCCAGGCCGGGTCCTCGATGCTGTCGAAGACCTCGCGCAGCCGGCGTCCCCAGCTGTTGCGCAGCATCTGGAAATAGGGGTTGTCGTGGTCTATGCAGACCACGCGGTCGGTCTGCAGGCGGTCGGCCTCGTAGACCACCAGGTCCAGCGGCAGGCCGACCGAGAGGTTGGACTTGAGCGTGGAGTCCATCGACACCAGGGCGCATTTGGCGGCCTCGTCCAGCGGCGTGTCGGGCGTGATCACGCGGTCCAGCACCGGCTTGCCGTACTTGGACTCGCCGATCTGGAAGTAGGGCGTCTCGGAGGTGGCCTCGATGAAGTTGCCGGCCGAGTAGACCTGGAACAGGCGCATGCCCTCGCCCTGGATCTGGCCGCCGAAGATCAGCGAGACATTGAACTCCACGCCCGACTGCTTGAGCGCGGCGGCGTCGCGGTGGTGCACATGGCGCACGGCGGCGCCGAGCACGCGCGCCGCGTCGAACATGCTCCTGGCGTTCCAGATCGTGATCGGCTCGCCGCTCTCGGGGTCCTTGACCTGCTCGACCTGCAGGATCTCGCGCACCGACTGCGAGATCGAGAGGTTGCCGGCCGACAGCAGCACCATGAAGCGGTCGCCCGGCTTCTCGTAGACGATCATCTTGCGGAAGGTGTTGATCTGGTCCAGGCCCGCGTTGGTGCGCGAGTCGGACAGGAACACCAGGCCGGCGTTGAGCTTGATGGCGACGCAGTAGGTCATGGCTTTCAGGAGCGCGGGCCCTGGCTGGCCAGCAGTTTCTTCAGGGTGTAGAGGGCGTCCAGCGCGTCGCGCGGACTCAGGGCGTCGGGGTCGATGCCTTCGAGCGCCGATTCTACGAGGCTCGGCCCCGCGCCCTCGGCGGCGGGCGGGGCGGCGAACAGGTCGACCTGGGCCCGGCTCTGGCTGGCGCCGGCTTCCAGCGCGCCGAGCGCGTGGCGCGCATGGTTCAGCACGGCGGCCGGCATGCCGGCCAGGCGCGCCACCTGGATGCCGTAGCTGCGGCTCGCCGGGCCGGGCTGGATCTCGTGCAGGAACACGATGTCGTGGCCCGATTCGGCCGCGCTCACGTGCACGTTCACCGCGGCATGGTGGCTGGCCGGGAACTCGGTGAGCTCGAAGTAGTGGGTGGCGAACAGCGTGAAGGCCTGGGTCCTGTCGTGCAGCTGGGCCGCGATGCCGCTGGCCAGCGCCAGGCCGTCGAAGGTCGAGGTGCCGCGCCCGATCTCGTCCATCAGCACCAGCGAGTGCGGGGTGGCGCCGTGCAGGATCTGCGCGGCCTCGGTCATCTCGAGCATGAAGGTGGACTGCGCATTCGCCAGGTCGTCGGCCGCGCCGATGCGCGTGTGGATGGCGTCGATCGGACCCAGGCGGCAGCTCGCGGCCGGCACGTAGGAGCCGATCGAGGCCAGCAGCACGATCAGCGCGACCTGGCGCATGTAGGTCGACTTGCCGCCCATGTTGGGGCCGGTGATGACCTGCATGCGCTGCCGCTGCCCCAGCACGCAGTCGTTGGCGATGAAGCTGCCGCCCGAGGTCTCGGCCAGGCGCGCCTCGACCACCGGGTGGCGGCCCTGGCGGATCTCGATGCAGGGCTCCAGGGCGAACTGCGGCGCGCACCAGTTGAGCGTCAGCGAACGCTCGGCCAGGGCGCTGAGCGCGTCCAGCGCGGCCAGCGCGCGCGCCAGCTGAGTGAGCCGGGGCACGAAGGGCTGCAGCTGGTCGAGCAGCTGCTCGTACAGCCATTTCTCGCGCGCCAGGGCGCGCTCCTGGGCGGAGAGCGCCTTGTCCTCGAAGGCCTTGAGCTCGGGCGTGATGAAGCGCTCGGCGTTCTTCAGCGTCTGGCGGCGCCGGTAGTCGCCGGGCACCTTGTCGAGCTGGCCCTGGGTGACCTCGATGTAGAAGCCGTGCACTTTGTTGAACTGCACGCGCAGGTTGGCTATTGCCGTGCGCGCCTTCTCGCGCGTCTCCAGGTCGAGCAGGAAGGCGTCGCAGTTGGTCTGGATGGCGCGCAGCTCGTCGAGCTCGGCATCCAGTCCCAGGGCGATCACGCCGCCGTCGCGGACCAGGGCCGCGGGCTCCTCCATGATGGCGCGCTGCAGCAGGGCGGCGCAGCCGGCGGGTGGCTCGAGCTGGCGCGCCAGCTCGCCGAGCAGTCCCTCGGGCCCGGGCAGCTGGGGGGCTAGCTGCTCGGCCCTGAGCAGCGACAGCTGCAGCGCCACGAGCTCGCGCGGCCGCACCTGGCGCAGCGCAATGCGCGCCGTGATGCGCTCCACGTCGCTGCTGCCCTTGAGCTGGCTGCGCAGCCGGTGCCAGGGCCCTGCCCCGCTGTCGCCGCGCAGCGCGGCAATGGCCTGCAGGCGCTGGCGGGCCTGGCTGCGGTCGCGCTGCGGCGCCAGCAGCCAGGCCTTGAGAGCGCGGCTGCCCATGCCGGTCATGCAGCTGTCCAGCAGCGAGAACAGCGTGGGCGCGTCCTCGCCGCGCAGGGTCTGCACCAGCTCCAGGTTGCGCCGCGTGGCCGGCGGCAGCTCGATCAGCTCGTCGCTGCGCTGCACGCGCAGCTGGCGCACATGCGAGAGGGCGCGGCCCTGGGTGTGTTCGGCATAGGCCAGCAGGGCGGCCGCTGCCGCATGGGCCTGCGGCAGGGCCTCGGCGTCCCAGGCGGCCAGGCTGGCGGCCTGCAGCTGTTCGAGCAGCTTGCGCTGGCCCAGGGCTGCGTCGAACTGCCACTCGGGGCGCTGCGTCAGCGCCAGGCCCGCCGCGCGCGAGGAAACACGCAGCGCCTTCAGGCGCTGCTCGAAGGCCGGCGTGACCTCGCTGCTCGCTAGCAGCTCGCTGGGCGCGATGCGCTCGATCCAGTCGGCCAGCTCGTCGGGCGCGCATTCGGCCAGCTGCAGCTCGCCCTGGGTGACGCTGAGCCAGGCCAGGCCGCAGGCGTTGCGCGGTCCCTGGTGCACGGCCAGCAGGATGGACTCGGTCTTGTCGCCGAGCAGCTCGCTGTCGGTCAGCGTGCCGGGCGTGACCACGCGCACCACCTTGCGCTCGACCGGCCCCTTGGCGGTGGCGACATCGCCGACCTGCTCGCAGATCGCGACCGACTCGCCATGCTTGATCAGGCGGGCCAGGTAGCCCTCCATCGAATGGAAGGGCACGCCGGCCATGACCACCGGCTGGCCGGCCGACTGGCCGCGCCGCGTCAGCGTGATGTCCAGCAGCTCGGCGGCTTTTTCTGCGTCGGCGTAGAACAGCTCGTAGAAATCGCCCATGCGGTAGAACAGCAGGGTGTCGGGGTGCCCGGCTTTCAGGGCCAGGTACTGCTGCATCATGGGCGTATGGTCTTTGAGCGATTCAGTCACGGGAGGGGCAAGGTCGGAACGCATGCGGCTATTGTCCCAAAGCCGGCGCGGCGCACCCGGCATCCGTGGCCCTGTTCTTGCGCCGTCCCGGGAAACCCGTTAAATTGTTACAAAACAAGGCCCATCTTGCGGGCAAGAACAAGGGGTACAGGGCGTGACGAGTGAACCGGCGGCCGAACCGGCGCGTGCATCCATGGCATTTTTGTCCACGCTGCCAGCCAGTCCCGGCGTGCGGCGTCTGGCCCTGGCGGTGGTCCTGGTCTCGGCGGCCTTGTTCCTGCTGGCCGTGCCTTTCGCCAAGCTCCCCCTGCTGCCGGTGCCGGCCTTCATCCCCATCTACCAGTCGGCCCTGGTCATCAACGACCTGATCACCGCCGTGCTGCTGTTCGGGCAGTTCGCCATCCTGCGTTCGCGCGCCCTGGTGGTGCTGGCTGCGGCCTACCTGTTCAGTGCGCTGATGGCCGTGGCCCATACGCTGAGCTTTCCTGGCCTGTTCGCGCCGCAGGGCCTGTTGACCGGAGGCCCGCAGACCACGGCCTGGCTGTACTACCTATGGCATGGCGGCTTCCCCGTCCTGGTGATCGGCTACGCCCTGCTCAGCGGCCCCTGGCGCCTGCCCCTGCTCGCGGGGCGGCCTGTGGTCAGCCGGATGTCCACGCGCACCGTGGTGGTCGCGACGGTGGCGACCGTCGCGACCGCGGTCGCAGCGCTGGCCCTGCTGACCACGGCCGGGCACGACGCGCTGCCGGTCATCATGCAGGGCCAGCGCTATGCACCCGGCAAGCTGGTCGTGCAGACCGGCTCCTGGCTGATGGGCGTGCTGGCCCTGTGGCTGCTGTGGCGCCGGCGCGGGCTTTCGGTGCTCGACCTGTGGCTGATGGTCACGCTGTGCGCCTGGACCTTCGACATCGCCCTGGCCGCCGTGCTCAACGGTGGCCGTTTCGACCTGGGGTTCTACGCCGGACGGGCCTATGGACTGGTGGCGGCCAGCCTGGTGCTGGTCGTGCTGCTGCTAGAGAACGGGCGCCTGTACGCAGGGCTCGTGGCGGCGAACGAGAGCGAGCAGCGCGCCAAGCGTGCCGCGCAGGACGCCACGCGCATGAAATCGGAGTTCCTGGCCAACATGAGCCACGAGATACGCACCCCGATGAACGCGCTGTTCGGCATGGCCCAGCTGGTGGCCAAGAGCGCTCTGGACGCGCGCCAGCGCGACTACCTGGACAAGATGCTGCGCGCCGGCCGCCACCTGCTGGGCATCCTGGACGACGTGCTGGACTTCTCCAAGATCGAGGCCGGCAAGCTCAATATAGAGGCGATCGACTTCGAGCTCGAGCAGGTGCTGGCCGGCATCACCGACATGGTCCAGGAAAAGGCCTCGGCCAAGGGTCTGGAGCTGGTGGTCGACGTGGAGGACGCGGTGCCCAAGCGGATGGTCGGTGACCCGCTGCGGCTCGGTCAGATCCTGGTCAACTTTGCCAACAACGCGGTCAAGTTCACCGAGCACGGCGAGATCTCGATCAGCGTGTGCGTGCTGGAGCAGGGGCCGAGCGATGTGCTGCTGCGCTGCGCCGTGCGCGACACCGGCATCGGCTTGTCGACGCAGCAAGTCGCCAGCCTGTTCCATTCGTTCCAGCAGGCCGACAGCTCGACCACGCGCCGCTACGGGGGCACGGGCCTGGGGCTCGCGATTTCCAAGCGCCTGGCGGAGCTGATGGGCGGCAGCGTCGGGGTCGAAAGCACCCCGGGCCAGGGCGCCACCTTCTGGCTCACGCTGCGCCTGCAGAAGTCGACGCGCCAGCCGCGCGCGCTGCTGCCCGCCGCACATCTGCGCGGCAAGCGGGTGCTGGTGGTCGACGACAACGAGCACGCGCGCGCTGCGATCGCCCGCGCGCTGGCGGGCATGAGTTTCCGGGTCGCCGAGGCCGATTGCGGGCCCGTGGCGCTCAATACCTTACGCCGGGCCGACGACGCGGGCCAGGGCTTTGACGCGGTGACGCTGGACTGGCAGATGCCCGAGATGGACGGCATCGAGGTGGCCAGGCGCATCAACGCGATGGCGCTGCGCATCTGGCCCAGGCTGGTGCTGATCACCGGCCGCAGTCGCGAGGACGCGCTGCGCAGCGCCCAGGCGGTGGGCATGTGTCATGTGCTGATCAAACCGGTCAGCCCGTCCATCCTGTTCGACGCCCTGGTCGAGGCACTGAGCCAGCGCAACGGGGGGGGGACCGGCGAATGCGCTGGGGCCGGGCGGCACGCCCACCGTGGACGAATCTGCACGCTTCGCCGGCCTGCGCCTGCTGCTGGTGGAGGACAACGAGCTGAACCAGACCATCGCCAGCGGGCTGCTGGAGGCCGGTGGCGTGGCGGTGGATGTGGCGCCCGATGGCGCCGTGGCGCTGGACATGCTCGACGCGTCGGCCAACGGCTTCTATGCCGCGGTGCTGATGGACATGCAGATGCCGGTGATGGACGGGCTGGCGGCCACGCGCGCGCTGCGGCGCAATCCACGCTTTGCCAAGCTGCCGGTGATCGCCATGACCGCCAACGCGATGCAACACGACCGCGACGCCTGCCTGGCCGCCGGCATGAACGACCACGTCGCCAAGCCGATCGAGGAGGCCGTGCTCTGGGCGACCCTGGGGCGCCATGTCGGCGCGCCGGCGCCACGGCCGTCGCCCCTGGCGGACAAGGGTGCGGCCGACGACGCGGACGTGCTGCCCGAGCTCGGCGGCGTCGACATGGCCGCAGGCTTGCGGCGCTGCCTGGGCAACCGGCAGCGCTACCGACTGCTGCTGCAGCAGTTCGCGCAGACGCAGCGCGGGGTGCCGGACGCCGTGGTGGCGGCGCTCGGGCAGGGCGATGCGGCGGGCGCCGAGCGGGCTGCGCACACCCTCAGGGGGCTGGCGGCCACGATAGGCGCGCCGCAACTCGAGCAGCATGCCCAGGCCGTGGAGACGCTGATCCGCCAGGGACAGTCGCAAGCCGTGCTGCAGCTGCCCCTGGCAGCGCTGCGCGTCACCCTGGGCGAGCTGGTGGCGCAGATCGACGCGGCGATGGCACCTTCGGCCGCCGCGCCCCTCGATCCGTCTCGCGTGGCTTCGCTACAGGCCGCCTGCCGTCGGCTGATGGCGCTGCTGCGCGCAGGCGACACCGATGCGGTGCTGGCCTTCGAGCGCTTCGCGGCGCTGGCTGGCCCGGCCGCGCCGCGCCGGATGCAGGCGCTGGCTGCGGCGGTGCAGGCCCCCGACCATGCCACGGCGGTCAGGCTGCTCGGGGAACTGGCTGGGGAACTGTTTCCGGATTGAGGTCCGGCGGGCGGCGCTCAGGCGTCGCTGCCGTACTCCGGGCCTTCCTCGTCGTCCGCTTCCGTCTCCGCGGCCTGGCGCACGGCGGCCTTGTCGCCGGCGCTGGCGAACTTGCTGTACTTGCCCAGGATGCTCACGAGCTGGCCATAGACGCGCGGATTGCCGGCCAGGCATTCCTTCTGCTCGAGGAAGTCGGCCTCGCCGGTGAAGTTGCCGATCAGGCCGCCGGCCTCGGTGACCAGGAGCGAGCCGGCGGCCACGTCCCAGGGCTGCAGGCCGGTCTCGAAGAAGCCGTCGGTGAAGCCGGCCGCCACATAGGCCAGGTCCAGCGCGGCCGAGCCCGGGCGGCGCAGGCCGGCGGTGCGCTGCATCACGTCGGCCATCATGCGCAGGTAGAGCTTGAAGTTGTCGCCCTTGCGGAACGGGAAGCCCGTGGAGACCAGGCTCTCGTTCAGCTGGGTGCGCTTGCTCACACGGATGCGCCGCTCGTTGAGGTAGGCGCCGCGGCCCTTGGTCGCGGTGAACAGGTCGTTGCGGCTGGGGTCGTAGATCACGGCCTGCTCGATCTTGCCGCGCACGGCCAGCGCGATGCTCACGCAGTAGACCGGGAAGCCGTGGATGAAGTTGGTCGTGCCGTCCAGCGGGTCGATGATCCAGACATGGTCGGACTTGGGGTCGCCGTGGGTGCGACCCGACTCCTCGGCATGGATGCCATGGCCGGGGTAGGCGGTGAGCAGGGTCTCGATGATGGTCTGCTCGCTCGCGTGGTCCACCTCGGTGACGAAATCGTTGACCTGCTTCTGCGACACGCGCACGGCCTCCACGTCCAGCGCGGCGCGGTTGATGATGGCGCCGGCGGCGCGGGCGGCCTTGATGGCCACGTTGAGCATGGGGTGCAGATTGGACGACATTTTGTAGGGAAGAGCAGGCCGCAGGGTTCGGGGGCCGTCCCGGCGATGCGGGCGGCGACAATCGGGGGATTTTACCCGCCCGGCCTTCCTTGTGGCCCATTCAGACCGATGCAGACCCGCTTCATCCTGATCAACACCAGCCATGCCGGCAACGTGGGCGCCGCCGCGCGCGCCATGAAGGTCATGGGTTTCGACGACCTGGTGCTGGTGGCGCCGCGCTGGCCCGACGTGCTGACGCGTGAGGAGACCATGCAGCGCGCCAGCGGCGCCGAGGACCTGCTGGCGCGCGCGCGTGGTCGCGACCCTGGACGAGGCGCTGGACGGCGTCACCCACCTGTGCGCCACGGCCATGACGCCGCGCGACTTCGGCCCGCCCACGGTGGCGCCGCGCCCGCATTTCGAGGCGCTGGCCGCAGGCGAACACTCGGTGGCCTTCCTGTTCGGTTCGGAGCGCTTCGGCATGGCCAACGAGGACGTCTACCGCTGCCATGTGGCGCTCAGCATCCCGACCCATCCCCAGTTTGGCTCGCTGAACCTGGGCGCGGCGATCCAGGTGATCGCCTACGAATGGCGCATGGCGCTGGGCGGTTTCGCCGTGCAGCCGGCCAGGGCCGTGCCGCGGCTGGCCGACGCCCAGCAGCTGGCCGGCATGCTGGCGCACTGGGAGAGCGCGCTGACCGAGATCGGTTTTCTCGATCCGGCGGCGCCCAAGAAGCTGATGCCGCGGCTGAACCAGCTGTTCAACCGCGCCCAGCTCACGCAGGAGGAAATCCACATCCTCAGAGGTGTCGCCAAGGCCATGAGCGAGGCGGCCCGGCGGCCAAACCGATAGACTGCAGCCCCAGCAGATACAAGAAGCAACCATGTTCGCCCGCCTCCGCTCCGACATCCAGTGCATCCTCGACCGCGACCCCGCCGCGCGCAGCGCCTGGGAGGTGGTCACCTGTTACCCGGGGCTGCACGCGATCTGGTTGCACCGGCCGGCGCACTGGTGCTGGACGCACGGCCTCAAATGGCTGGGGCGATTCATCTCCCATGTCTCGCGCTGGCTCACCGGCATCGAGCTGCACCCCGGCGCGAAGATCGGCGAGCGCGTGTTCTTCGACCACGCCATGGGCGTGGTGGTCGGCGAAACGGCCGAGAT
The DNA here is from genome assembly GCF_005503345.1 of Ramlibacter sp. 2FC. Taxonomy (NCBI): domain Bacteria; kingdom Pseudomonadati; phylum Pseudomonadota; class Betaproteobacteria; order Burkholderiales; family Comamonadaceae; genus Ramlibacter; species Ramlibacter sp. 2FC. Next base: position 31,158 of record NZ_SCMM01000040.1, on the reverse strand, counting down.
CGGCGACGGCTGCACCATCTACCAGGGCGTCACGCTGGGCGGTACCTCGCTCTACAAGGGCGCCAAGCGCCACCCGACCCTGGGCCGCGACGTGGTGATTGGAGCCGGCGCCAAGGTGCTGGGCGGCTTCACCGTGGGCGACGGGGCCAAGGTCGGCTCCAATGCGGTCGTGACCAAACCGGTGCCGGCCGGCGCCACGGCGGTGGGCAATCCGGCGCGCATCATCGAGGCCGAAGCCGACGCCAAGCGCGAGGTTGCGGCCTCGCGCATGGGCTTCTCGGCCTATGGCGTGACGCAGAACGACGACCCGCTGTCCCAGGCCATGCGCGGCCTGATCGACAACGCGGCCAGCCAGGAGCACCAGATCGCATTGCTGTGGCAGGCCATAGAGAAGCTGTCGACGGGTCAGCCGCAGGCGGAATGCGTGCCGCGCGACGCGGCGCGCGAGGAGCATTTCGAGGCCGCCAAGCTGAACCAGCTGGTCGGCAAGTAGGCCGGCGGGCGCGCCGGTCCCTGGCGCTCTCAGCTGGACTTGGGCGCGCGCACGGCGCTCTTGGGCCGGAAGGCCTGGCAGACCGCGTCGTGGGTCTCCAGGTAGGGCCCGCCTATCAGGTCGATGCAGTAGGGCACGGCGGCGAAGATGCCGTGCACCAGGGGCTGGCCCGCGGCGTCCTTCAGGCCCTCCAGCGTCTCGGCGATGGACTTGGGCTGGCCGGGCAGGTTGATGATCAGGCTCTTGTCCCGGATCACCGCCACCTGGCGCGACAGGATGGCCGAGGGCACGAAGCGCAGGCTGATCTGGCGCATCTGCTCACCGAAGCCCGGCATTTCCTTGTGCGCCACGGCCAGCGTGGCCTCGGGCGTCACGTCGCGCGGCGCCGGGCCGGTGCCGCCGGTGGTCAGCACCAGGGCGCAGCCGGCGTCCACCAGCTCGATCAGCGTGGCGCTGATGCGCCCCTGCTCGTCGGGGATCAGGCGCGGCTCGAACTGGATCGGGTTCTTGAGCGCGCGCGTGAGCCAGTCCTGCAACGCGGGCAGGCCCTGGTCGGGGTAGATACCGCTGGAGGCGCGGTCGCTGATCGAGACGATGCCGATCTTGACCGCATCGAAGCTCGTGGTCTCATTCATCGCTGGGCTCCTGGTCGTCGTTCGCGGTGCTGCCCGTTGCGCCGAGCTGCGCCTTGACCAGCTGGAACAACTCGCGGTAGGCGCGGCCCTGGCGCGGCGCCAGGCCCTTGGATTCGGCCGCCCGGTCGGGTGCCGGCGCGTCCTTGCGCGCCTGGCGGACCAGGGCGCGCAGCTGCTGGCTGTCGGTGCCGGGGAAGGCCTGCATCCAATCGCTGAAGGCCTCCTCCTGCGCGATCAGGCGGTCGCGCCACTGCTCGGCCTGGTGCAGGGCCAGGGTATCGCGTGCCGAGCCCAGGCGCTGCTCGTCGAGCGCGGCGCGCACCGCGGCGATGGCCTCGGGATCGAGCTGGCGCATCAGCTTGCCGATGAACTGCATCTGGCGGCGCTTGCCCTCGAAGTTGCTGATGCGCCGCGCCTCGGCCAGGGCCTCGGTCAGCTTGTCGGAAAGTTGAAGCCGCGCCATCAGGTCGGCGCGCAGGGCCAGCAGCTCCTCGCCCAGCGCCTGCAGCTCGGCGCTCTCGCGCTTGAGGTCGGTCTTGCTGGGCTCGTCGCTGCCCTTGAGCTCGCGCTTGAGCTCCAGGTCGAGTTCACTGCCCTCGGCCACGAAGTGGCCTCGGACGTAATAGCCTTTTTTGGGTTTTCGGGACATGGAGATGGTCGGGGCAGACGGGTCGCGGGACGGCAAGTATCATAGCCGGCACCATGACGCAAATTGCCTCCCGTGCCCAAAGCGGCTTCAGCTACAGCCGCGCCTTTTTCGAAGACCTGGTCGACCGCGCGCTCGCGCATGCGAAGAAGCTGGGCGCGAGCGACGCCGGCGCCGAGGCCTCCGAGGGCTGCGGCCTCTCGGTCAGCGTGCGCTGCGGCGAGCTCGAGACGGTGGAGCGCAACCGCGACAAGTCGCTGGGCGTGACGGTCTACCTGGGCCAGCGCCGCGGCAATGCCAGCACCTCCGATTTCTCGCGCGCCGCGATCGAGCAGACCGTGCAGGCGGCCTACGACATCGCGCGCTTCACTGCCGAAGACCCGGTGGCCGGCCTGCCCGAGGCCGAGGACATCGCGACCGAGCACCAAGACCTGGACCTGTTCCACCCCTGGCCGATCACCAGCGAGGAGGCGGCGCGCCTGGCCAAGACCTGCGAGGCCGCGGCCTTCGCCACCGACCGGCGCATCACCAACAGCGAGGGCGCGGGCGTCTCGGCCCAGCAAAGCCATTTCTTCAGCGCCCACACCCGCGGTTTCCGCGGCGGCTACGCGAGCTCGCGCCACAGCCTGTCGGTGGCGCCGATCGCGGGCAAGGGCGAGGACATGCAGCGCGACGCCTGGTACAGCTCGATGCGCAGCGCCGACGAGCTGGCCTCGGCCGAGGCCGTGGGCCGCTACGCGGCCGAGCGCGCGCTCAGTCGCCTCAAGAGCCGCAAGATTCCCACCACCGAATGCCCGGTGCTGTTCGAGTCGCCGCTGGCCGCCGGCCTGCTGGGCGGCTTCGTGCAGGCCACCAGTGGCGGCGCGCTCTACCGCAAGAGCAGCTTCCTGCTCGATTCGCTGGGCAAGCAGGTCTTTCCCAAGCACATCGACATTGCCGAGGACCCGTTCGTCAAGCGCGGCAAGGGCAGCTCCCCGTTCGACGAGGAAGGCGTGCGCACGCGCGCGCGCAAGGTGGTCGAGGCCGGCCGGGTGGAAGGCTACTTCCTGTCCAGCTATTCGGCGCGCAAGCTCGGCATGAAGACCACGGGCAATGCCGGCGGATCGCACAACCTCACACTGCGCTCGCGCCTGACCCGCGCCGGCGACAACCTGGACGAGATGCTGAAGAAGCTAGGCACCGGCCTGTTCGTGATCGAGCTCATGGGCCAGGGCGTCAATTACGTGACCGGCGACTACTCGCGCGGCGCGAGCGGCTTCTGGGTCGAGAACGGCCGCATTGCCTACCCGGTGCACGAGATCACCATCGCCGGCAACCTCAAGGCCATGTTCAAGGGCATAGCGGCCGTCGGCGCAGACGCCTACAACTACGGCGCCAAGACCGTGGGCTCGGTGCTGGTCAACCGCATGACGGTCGCCGGCAGCTGAGGTCCCGGGGGCAAGTCAGGCCCGCAGGCGGGTTCAGCCGGCGAGCGCGGCCTTGACGGCGGCCGAGACCTGGCCCATGTCGGCCTTGCCCGCCAGGCGGGTCTTGACCAGGCCCATGACCTTGCCCATGTCGCCCGGTCCGGCCGTGCGTCCCAGCTCAGCGCCGAGCTCGGCCACGATGGCCTTGACCTCGGCTGCCACTTCCTCGGCCGACAGGCGCGCGGGCAGGTAGGCCTGCAGCACCGCGAGCTCGGCGCCTTCCTTGTCGGCCAGGTCCTGGCGGCCGGCCTGGGTGAAGGCGGCGATGCTGTCCTTGCGCTGCTTGATCAGCTTGTCGACCACGGCGACCACGGCGGCATCGTCGAGTGTGATGCGTTCGTCGACTTCCTTCTGCTTGATCGCCGCCTGCAGCAGGCGGATGGTGCCCAGGCGCTCGCTGTCCTTGGCGCGCATCGCGGCTTTCATGTCTTCGGTGATCTGGTCCTTGAGGCTCATGGCTTGCTCCTTGGGGGCGTTGGAGGGCAGGAAAAAACAAAAACCCGCGCGAGGCGTCCCTGGCGCGGGCTGAGGGGCCGAAGCCGCTGCGATCAGTACAGCTTCTTGGGCAGCTGCATGCTGCGCACGCGCTTGTAGTGGCGCTTGACGGCGGCAGCCTTCTTGCGCTTGCGCTCGGCGGTGGGCTTCTCGTAGAACTCGCGGGCACGCAGGTCGGTCAGCAGGCCGAGCTTCTCGATGGTGCGCTTGAAGCGACGCAGGGCGACGTCAAACGGCTCGTTTTCTTTCACGCGGATGGTGGTCATTAGCGAATGTTTTCCAAATTGTGCCGCCAGAGGGTCGCAGGGAAGATCGGGCCCTGGGCCATACGCGGCGGATTTTCCCCGTCTATATCGACTTTAACTAGTATTTGGCCGACGGGGCAATGCCACAAAGCCCAAGATTATAGCCTTACTGCGCCTGTGTTCAAGGCGCCGCCACGCGGCGTCAGTGCCGCAGCCGCGCCGCTAGCCCCTGCGCGCAGGCTTGGCCGCTGGCCCAGGCCCACTGGAAGTTGTAGCCGCCCAGCCAGCCGGTCACGTCGACCACTTCGCCGATGAAGTACAGGCCCGGTTGCCTGGACTCCATGGTCTGCGAGGACAGCTCGCGCGTGTCCACCCCGCCCAGCGTGACCTCGGCTTTGCGCCAGCCCTCGGTGCCGGTGGGCGTGAGCTCCCAGCGTGCCAGGCGCTCGGCCAGCAGGTTCAGCGCCTTGTCCGAGGCCTCGGCGATAGTGCGCTGCCAGCCGGCTTCCTGCTGCACCCAGGCCTCGGCCAGGCGCGCCGGCACCAGGCCGGCCAGCTCGTTGACGATCAGCTTGCGCGAGCTGGCCTTGGCGCGCGCCAGGGCCTGGGGCAGGTCGACGTCGGGGGCGAGGTTGAGTCGGATCGGCTGCTGCTCGCGCCAGTAGCTCGAGATCTGCAGCACGGCGGGGCCGGACAGGCCGCGGTGGGTGAACAGCAGGTCCTCGAGGAAGCTGGCGCGCCCCTTTTTGGTGCCTGTTTCCATGGCCACCGGCAGCGAGAGGCCGGCCAGGGCTGCGTAGGGCGCCCAGGCCTCGCCGTCGAAGCTCAGGGGCACCAGGCCGGGGCGCGGCTCGACCAGGCGCAGCCCGAACTGGCGGGCGATGCGGTAGCCGAAGTCGCTGGCGCCTATCTTGGGGATGGACAGGCCGCCGGTGGCGACGACCACGGCGCGACTGTGGACCGGGCCGCGGTCGCTGTCGAGCAGGTAGCCCTCGCTGCCGTCGGGGCCAGCGCCGGTGCGCAGGGCCCGCACGGCGCAGGGTTGCCAGTGCTGCACGCCGCCGGCCGCGCATTCGGCCAGCAGCATGCGGATGATGTCTTCGGACGAGCGGTCGCAGAACAGCTGGCCCTTGTGCTTCTCGTGGAAGGCGATGCCGTGGCGCTGCACCAGGGCGATGAAATCCTGCGGTGTGTAGCGCGCCAGGGCCGAGCGGCAGAAATGCGGGTTCTCGCCCAGGAAATGCCGCTGCGGCGCGGCCGGGTCGAGCAGGCGGTTGGTGAAGTTGCAGCGGCCGCCGCCCGAGATGCGGATCTTCTCGGCCACCTTCTCGCTGTGGTCCAGCAACAGCACCTTGAGGCCGAGCTGGCCCGCCACTCCCGCGCAAAACAGGCCGGCCGCGCCGGCCCCCACGATCACCACGTCAAATGCTTGCATGGCCCGCAGTGTAGGGGCTGGTCCGCCGCGGGACCGCTCGTGGCGCCGGCTTCTTCCGGTCGACCTTCAGCCTGCCAGCCGGCTGCGGCCGGCCAGCGACACGGCCTTGAGCGAGAGGCCGTCGATCTCGCTGGTGATGCCGGACAGCACATTCGCCACCACGGCGAATTCGCGCCCGTGCTGGCCGGCGCGCGCCGCCATCACCTGGGCATTGAAGCTCACCACCTTGGCCTCGCGCGCCACGGTCTGGATCGACGAAACGATCTGGCTCAGCTCGCGCATCAGCGACTCGGACTGGGCCTTGGTGACGTGGTCGAAGGCCGAGGTGGCGGTGTTCAGGGCCTCGAGCACCTGGTCGGTGCTGGCGACCAGGGTGGCCACTGACGCCCCGACGCGCGGGCTATTCCGGTCGATCAGGTCCAGGGTGCTGCGGACCTGTTCGGCGAAGGCGTCGATGGTGGCGCTGACGCCCTCGGGGCCGCGGTAGGCCTGGCGGATATGGTCGGCGCTGCCGGTCTCCAGGGTGCGCGGTGTGTCCACGAGGCGGGCCTGGCTGTCGCTGAACAGGGCCAGCGTGCGCCGGGCTGCCTCCAGTTGCTGGGCGCTGCCCTGGGCAGCCAGCACCGTCTGCAGAACCAGGCGTTGCGAGAGCATGCGCTGGCGCGCGGCCAGGTTCAGCAGGGAGATGTCGGCGCTGCGCGGGCGGCTTGGCGCCAGGCTCGGCTTGCTCGGGGGAGAGGTCAGGACAGCCATGAAAACACCCATAGTTTCGGGAACACAGGCGGCTTGAAAGCAATACCTGCGCCAGAGTTTCCCCGGGCGATCCGCCGGGGCGGGGGCGTCAGGCGGTCCGGGCCTGCGCCGTCGGGGCCTGCGCCACGGCGGCCACGCCCTGCACCACGTCGCCGACGACGATGACCGAGGGACTGGCCAGGCCTTCGCGCGCGATGGTCGCCTGCAACTCGCCCAGGGTGGTCACGGCATGGCGCTGGCTGGGCAGGCTGGCGCGCTGGATCACGGCCACCGGGGTGCGGGCCGGCAGGCCGGTCAGCAGTTCGCTCTGGATCTGGGCGGCGCTGCTCACGCCCATGTAGATCACCAGGGTGAGCTTGGCGTCGCGCGCGGTGGCGGCGAGCTGGCGCCAGTCGGTGCCGGCGTCGCCCGGCTTGGCATGGCCGGTGATGAAGACCACGCCGTGGGCATGCTCGCGATGGGTCAGCGGCGCGCCCAGCGAACTCAGGGCGGCGAGGCCGGCCGTGATGCCGTTGACCACCTCGACCTCGATGCCGGCTTCGCGCAGGTGCTCCACCTCCTCGCCGCCACGGCCGAAGATGAAGGGGTCGCCGCCCTTGAGGCGCACCACCCGGTCGCCTTCGCGCGCGGCCATGATCATGAGCTTCTCGATGAAGGCCTGCGGCGTGCTCTTGCAGCCGCCGCGCTTGCCGACATGGACGATGCGCGCGCCGGGGGCGGCATAGGCGAGGATGTCGTCGCCGACCAGGTCGTCGACCAGCAGCACGGTCGCGGCCTGGATCGCCTTGACGGCCTTGAGCGTGAGCAGCTCCGGGTCGCCGGGGCCTGCGCCAACCAGGGTGACCTTGCCGGTCATGCCGGGGGTGGAAGGGCTGTGTTTCATGATGCCGACACCTCATGCAAGATGTGTTCCACCTGCAGGGCGATTGGCGCCGGCAGCGGCAGGCTGCCCTCCAGCACCGCCTGGATGTAGGTGGCGGTGCTGGCCGCGTCGATGGCCTTGGGCAGTTCCGGAAGGTTGGCCAGGGAGCCACCCTGGGCTTCCTGCACGCAGATGCGCCGGCCGTCGCGGAAGACGTCCATCTGCGGCGTGCGGCGCGCGTCCGCCACCGGCTCGCCCTCGGTGCCGCGCAACAGCAGGGCATGAGCGCCCACCAGCTCGAAGGTGGCGGTCATGGACAGGGCGTATTCGGGGTGGGTGTAGCTGCCGACGATCAGGCTGGGCCCGGCGCAGGGGTTCATGAGCTTGACCAGGCTGTGGGCCGAGTTGCGCAGGCCCACGGCGCGCCGAACGTCCAGCAGGCGCTTGAGGCCGGGGTGGAGCAGCTCGGTCGGCGCGTAGGCCAGTTGCCCTGGCGCGAGTTGGGGCAGGGCGGTCTCGGGCCGGATGCCCAGGGCCTCGAACACCTCGGACGAGCACACGCGCCGGGTCTCGGTGGGCGTGCCGTGCACCAGCACGGGCAGGCCATGGCGCGCCAGCAGCAGGGCCAGCAGCGGGGTCAGCACCGGCAGCTTGCGCGCGCCGTTGTAGCTGGGCAGCACGACCGCCGGCCGCTCGGTCGCCGGCAGCCGGTTCAGCCGCGCATGCGTGGCGTCGAGGAAGCCGGCCATCTCCTCGGGCGTCTCGCCCTTGATCCGCATGGCCAGGCAGAAACCGCCGATCTCCAGGTCGCTCACGCTGCCGTCGAGCACCTGGCCGAACAGGTCGGCCGCCTGCTCGCGCGTGAGGGCGCGCGCCCCGTCCTTGCCTCGGCCGATTTCCCGGATGTACTGGCTGATTCCCATGGCGCGATTGTCCGTGAACTTTGATGACTTATGGTTATATGGAAAAAGAGGCGGCGCCGGCACCGGCGCGGCGCTCAGGCCGGCACGCTGCGCAGCAGGCGCTCGAGCTGTACCAGCTGCGGCACCACCGGCCCGGCGAAACGCAGCGCCTCGCCCTCGGAGATCACGAGGGAGGGGAAAGTCTCGATGTCGAGGTCGCCGAGCTGCTCGGCCTCGTCCTCGACATCCAGCCAGCGGAAGGCCAGCTCGGGGTGGGCCTGGCGCAACTGCTCGTACAAGGCCTTGAACTCGCGGCAGACGCCGCACCATTCGGCGCACAGGCAGACCACCGCGCCCGCAGGGCGGGCGCCGGCGGCCTCACGCAGGGTTTGCGCGATCAGCTGGCGGTAGATGTCGGAACTCAAGATGGCACACCAGGGTCAGGGGCTCAGCGCCCCGCAACCGCTAGTGTGCATCATCTTGGCGGCGCGATGCTTGCTCAGGCTAGCGCGGCCGTGGCCTGCGCGCGCACCAGCCGCTTGAGCTCGGGGATGCAGGAGCCGCAGTTGGTGCCGCACTTGAGGCTGCCCTGCAGGGCGGCCAGGCGCTCGTCCTCGCTGCCGCGGCAGTCCTGCAGCTTCGCGGTGATCGCTTCGTCGGTCACGTTGAAGCAGGTGCAGACCTGGCGGCCGCGCGACTGGATCGCCACCGGCGCCTTGGCGCCCGGCACCAGCAGCAACCGGCCGTAGGCCTGGGCCGGCAGCTCGTCCTGCAGCAGGGTCTTGATCCAGGCCTCGGCGCTGGTGTCGCCGGCCAGCACGAAGCCTTCCAGCCGCGTGTCTTGGCCTTCGCGCACCAGGCGCACGGCGCGCCGCTGGCCGCGCTTGCGGTCGGCGTAGCGCAGGGTGTCGGCGCTGTCGAGCGCCAGCAGGGCCTCGATGCGGGCCAGCAGCTCGTCGGGCGGTGCCTCATAGGCGGCCGCGCGCAGCAGCACGCCGTGGCGCTCGCGCTGCCGGGCCTCGGCCAGCGGCGCGTTGTTCGAGAACGGCACGCAGGCGGCGAAGCTGAACCGGGCCATCAGGGGCTTGAGCGCCTCGCGCGCGGCCAGCGCCCGCTCGGGCGGCAGCCAGGCCACGGCCAGCAGCGACCAGGGCAGCTCGGCCTTGAGGATCTTCACGGCCGCGTGCTTGAGCTCGGGCTGCTTGGAGCTGGGGCAGAAGGCGGAGGTGGTGAGGGCGTTCACGCCGGCCAGGCGCTCGCCGGTGCTGCTCAGGCCGCTCAGAACCTCGGGTCCCCAGTGCATGGCCATGAAGGCCTGGCTGAGGCCGATCTCGCGCGAGCCCTGGACCGGCACGACGATGGAGCCGCGCTTGCTGGTCACGTGGACCAGGTCGCCGTCCTTGAAGCCGCGCCGCAGCATGTCCTGCGGGTGCATCTGGATCGACGGTTCGGCCACATGGCCGAACAAACGGCCCAGGGTGCCGGTGCGCGTCATGCCGTGCCACTGGTCGCGCAGGCGGCCGGTGGTCAGCGAGAACGGATAGCGCGACTCGCGCGGCTCGGCCACGGGCCGGTAGGCCTGGGCGGCGAAGCGGGCGCGGCCGTCGGCCGTGGGGAAGACGCCGTCCTCGTAGAGACGGACCCGACCGAAGTTCTTGTAGCCGGAGCCCGAACCCGGCAACGCGGTCGCGTTGCCGTCGTCATTGCCGCCGCTGGCCGCGCCCGCAGGGCACGGCCACTGCTGCGGGCCCTGGGCTTCGAGCATGGCGTAGCTCAGGCCCGTGATGTCGAGGTCACGGCCGCGCGTGGACTCGCGGTGCTCGTTCCAGACCGACTCGGGAGTCTGGTAGGGGAACAGCGTTGGCTGGCCGGGGCGCAACAGGGGTTCGAGGCGCAGCGCCAGGTCGGCGGCGATGCGCCAGTCGTGGCGCGGGCCCGCGTCCGCCGGCCCCGGCGGGGCGACGGCCACGCGCACGCGCGAGATGCGGCGCTCGCTGTTGGTCACCGTGCCTTCCTTCTCGCCCCAGGTGGTGGCGGGCAGCAGCAGGTCGGCGTATTCGCAGGTGGCGGCGGTGGCAAAGGCCTCCTGCACCACCACCAGCTCGGCGCGCTGCAGGGCGCGGCGCACCGTGGCCTGGTCGGGCATGGACTGGGCCGGGTTGGTACAGGCTATCCACAGCGCCTTGATCTCGCCGTCGGCCGCGGCCTGGAACATCTCGACCGCGGTCTTGCCGGGCTTGTCGGGCACCGAGGGCAGGCCCCAGAGCGCGGCGACTTCGGCGCGGTGCTGGGGGTTGGCCAGGTCGCGGTGGGCCGACAGCAGGTTGGCCAGGCCGCCGACCTCGCGCCCGCCCATGGCATTGGGCTGGCCGGTCAGCGAGAAGGGGCCGGCACCGGGCTTGCCGATCTGGGCCGTGGCCAGGTGCAGGTTGATCAGCGCCGCGTTCTTGGCCGTGCCGCTGCTGGACTGGTTCAGGCCCTGGCAGTACAGGCTCAGCGTCGCTGGCGAGGTGGCGAACCAGCGCGTGGCCGTGAGCAGGTCTTCCTTGCTGATGCCGCAGATCTGCGTCACCTTGTCGGGCGTGGCCTCGCGCACCAGGGCCTTGAGCTCGTCGAAGCCGGTGGTGTGGGCGGCGATGTAGTCGGGCCGCGTCCAGCCCTCCCACAGCATGAGGTGCAGCATGCCGTGGAACAGCATGACGTCGGTGCCGGGCTGGATGGGCAGGTAGAGGTCGGCGATCTCGGCGGTGTCGGTGCGGCGCGGGTCGCAGAAGATGATCTTGAGCGCCGGGTTGGCCGCCTTGGCGTCCTCGATGCGGCGAAACAGGATGGGGTGCGCGTAGGCCGTGTTGCTGCCGACGATGAACAGGCATTGCGCGTGGCGCAGGTCCTCGTAGCTGGCCGGCGGCGCGTCGGCGCCCAGCGTGAGCTTGTAGCCGGCCACGGCGCTGCTCATGCACAGGCGCGAGTTGGTGTCGATGTTGTTGGTGCCGATCAGGCCCTTGACCAGCTTGTTGAAGACATAGTAGTCCTCGGTCAGCAGCTGACCCGAGACGTAGAAGCCCACGGCATCGGGGCCGTGCTCGCGCACGATGCGGGCCAGGCCCTCGCTGGCGAAGCCCAGGGCCGCGTCCCAGGCCAAGGGCTGGGGCGCCTCGCCGCGTTGCGCGCGGCGCATCGGCTGCAGCAGCCGGGCTTGGCGCGCGATGGCGGGCGAGGCCGTGAGGTGCAGCGTCGAGCCCTTGGTGCACAGGCGCCCGAAGTTGGCGGGGTGCTCGGGGTCGCCGCGCACGCCCGTGATCTGGCTGCCATCGCTTTCGATGATGACGCCGCAGCCCACGCCGCAGTATGGGCAGGTGGATCTGGTTTCCTGGTTGGCACTCTCTTGCATAAGGGGGAGGTTAGCAAGGAGGGTGCCAGTTGTCAGTGAGGAGCCCCTGGCGGCCGCGAGGTCTCACGCGGCTTTTCGATCAGGAATCGGGTGCGCCGCACAGCACGCAAGCAGGTGGCTATTGCCGGTGTGCTGCGCAACGCAAAGATTCGAGCACCTTGAAAAGGATGCCTCACAGGTATTCAGTGGCGCAGAGGGGCGACGCCGACCTGCGGCATCCGGGCCAGGCCGATGTCGCGTGCGTGTTCCTCGAAGCCCTTGTTCTTCCAGAAGAAGGCGCCGGGCATGGTGGTGGGAATCACCAGCACGTAGAACAGGGCGCGGCTGACCAGGCTGGAGGCCAGCACGGCGACGCCGATCGCCGTGAAGGCAGCGACGGGCAGCAGCGAGGCCGGCTGCGAGGGCAGCAGCGCCAGCAGCAAGGCGGTGGCGAGCAGACTGGTGCCCAGCAGGGCATTGCGCAGCATGAAGGTCTTGCCGAAGGTCGTGCTCTGCACGTAGTACGACGCACCACCCTCGTGCTCGGCGCGCCCCATGTCGTGCGCATGCGCCCAGTGACCGATGGCCTCGGCCGCCAGGCCCAGGGCCAGCAGGCTGGCGCAGCCGGCGAGCACGGGCTGGACGCTGACTCCGGCAAGCAGCAGGGTGGGCAGCATCACGGCCGCCGCCAGCAGGCTGCCCAGGGACAGGGCGGTGCCGAAGAAGGCGGTCCCGACCTGCCAGTGGTTCCAGAACGGCCTGGCCTTGATGCGGTAGCAGCGGGTCATGTAGTACAGGCCCACCGCGCTGGCGGCGACGGCGAGCAGGCCGGTGGCCGTGGCCAGCGTGCCCAAGGCAGCGGAGCCAGCCAGGGCCGCCACGCGTTCCGCCCCGAGAATCCGGCCGGCGACGGTCTGGAACCAGGCGTTGGCCGGCAGGCTGGACAGCACGTGCAGGCCCAGCATGGCCTGGAACACAGCGATGCCCAGGCCCTCGCGCGAGACCGGCGAATGGCGCAGGTTGTTGAAGCCGCGGTAGAAGCGCTTGGGCTTGCCCAGGTGCAGGGTGGACATGAACAGCCCGAAGCCCACCAGCGCCAGCGCCAGCAGTGCCAGGACCGCGTACAGGGGCGAGCGCGCGAACTCGGCAAAACCGGGCAGGCCGGCCAGTCCGGCCAGGAACTGCAGGGCGAACGCGCCGGCCGCGGCCTGCGCGGCAAGGGTGAACAGCACCAGCGGGTTTTCGCGCGAGGACAGGCGGGCCAGGTTCCAATGGGGCTCCTGGCCCTGCTTCTGGTCGATGGCCGGGCGGTAGCGGCCTTGCTCGTCCTTGTGGTACTTCACCGGCATCGAGTCGGTGCGCTTCATCTCGTCGGGCAGCTGGCGGATCTGCTGGAAGCGGATGTTGGGGTGAGTGATCTCGGGCGAGGGGAAGCCGGGGATCTCGACGCGCGCCTGTTCGCGCCTGTCGGGCACGGTCTCGATCACGCCGAAGTCCAGCGCGTTGCCGACGCAGGCGGAGACGCAGGCGGGCTTGAGGCCCACTTCGAGCCGGTCCACGCACATGTTGCACTTGCTGACCTGACCCTTCACGGGGTCGAGCTGCGGCGCGTTGTACGGGCACACCCAGGTGCAATAGCCGCAGCCGAAGCAGGTCTCGGGGTCCTGCAGCACCGCCCCGTACTCGGTGTGCTTGGTGTAGGCGCGCGTCGGGCAGCCCTTGAGGCACACCGGGTCATCGCAATGGTTGCAGGCCATCGAGATGTTCAGGCGCTTGAAGTCGGGGTAGCTGCCGCCTTCGACATAGCCCACCGAGCGGAAGGCCAGATGCGGCGGATTCTCATTTTTCTCGCTGCAGGCGGCCTCGCAGGCGTGGCAGCCTATGCAGTTGTCGGCGGTGAAGAAGAAGCCGTGCTGCTTGTTGCGATTCGGGTTGGAGCCGACCGCCGGGTTCTCGTTGATGTACATCGAGCGGCCGACGGGCAGCTTGTGATCGGCCAGTGCGATCAGGTCGATCTGCTGTCCGTAGCGGTTGGTATCGGGGATTTCCTTGTCCGGCAGGAAGGCATAGGGCTGCTCCTCGGTGCGGATTTCCCAGATCTTGCGCTCGGCGCCGTTCTTGGAGCCGCAGCCCGTGGTGCCGCACCCCGGTTTGCCGCAGCCACCTGCCGCATCGGGCGAGCCCGTCTTGTTCTCGTCTAACAGCATCTTGTGCTCCCTTAGAAGGCGCGACGTTCCATGTTCAGGCGCGCGGCCTCTTGCTGGTCTATCTTTTCCACGCGGGCGGCGTTCTGCTTGAAGGCCGGCTGGCGCGAATAGGGGTCGAGCAGGCCCAGGGTCAGGCGGTTCACGCAGTCGTGGAAATGGAAGGGGATGAACAGCATGTTGCGCGGCACGCGGTGCGTGCACTGCACCATCACCACGGCGTCGCCGCGCCGGCTGACCACGCGCACATAGCTCTGGTGGTCTATGCCCAGCTCGGCCGCTGCGTCGGGGTTCATCTCCATGTAGGGCGTGGGGCTGAACTTGTTGCAGTTGCCGATCTTGCCGGTACGGGTGCGCGTGTGGAAATGCTCGACCACGCGGCCCGAGTTGAGCCAGAACGGGTAGTCGGGGTCCGGGCGCTCGTTGTTGTCGATGAAGGGCAGCGCAATCAGGTTGGCGCGGCCCGAGTCGGTCTGGAACACGCCGTCGGCGTACAGGCGCGGGTTGCCCTTGAAGTCGAGGCGGTGCAACATGTCGGCCGCGCTGGCCGACCCGACGCGTGCCTCGTCGGCCTGCGCCTGCGCCTCGCTATAGGGCCACTGGATGCCGCGCGCGGCCTCGATGCGGTCGTAGCTCATGCCCGAGATGTCCAGCGTGCGGCCGGTGCCCACCGAGAGCTTCTTCATCTCTTCGAACGCGCCCTCGGGCTTGTCTGGGAAGTGGATGGGGTTGCGGTCCTGGAAGCGCCTGGCCATCTGGTTGAAGACCCAGAAGTCGGGCTTGGCGTCGGCATAGGCCGGCAGCACGTTGCGCGTGAGGTTCACGCGCCGCTCGGTGTTGGTGTGGCAGCCTTCCTTCTCGGCCCAGACCGCGGCCGGCAGGTAGACATGCGAGTACTTGTTGGTCTCGACGTCCTCGTACACGTCCTGCACGACGAGGAACTCGAGCTGCTGCATGGCCTTGATGATGCGCGGCTGGTTGGGCATCGAGGTCATGGGGTTGGTCGCGACCAGCCACAGGCCCTTGATCTGGCCCGATTCGATGGCCGGGAAGATGTCGGTCTGCGTCAGGCCGCGTTTGGGCGGGAAGAAGCCCTGGTCTATGCCCCAGAAGTCGGCGATGAGCTTGCGGTCCTTCTCCTTCTCCAGCAGCCGGTAGCCGGGCAGGCCCGAGCAGGAGGACCATTCGCGCGTGCCCATGGCGTTGCACTGGCCGGTGATGGACAGGCTGGTGCCGCCGGGCTTGCCGATGTTGCCGGTGATGAGGTTGAGGTTGTTGATGTTGACCACGCCGTCCGAGCCATGGGTGGACTGGTTGATGCCCATGGTCCAGATGCTCATCGCGGCCGGCGCCTTGGCGTACAGGCGCGCCACCTGGCGGATGCGGTCCTCGTCGATGCCGCAGACATGCTGGGCCTGCACCGGGTCGTAGTCGGCCACCAGGGCGCGCAGCGCCTCGATGCCCTGGGTGTGGCGCTCGATGTACTCGCGATCCTCCAGGCCTTCCTTGAGGATCACGTGCATCATCGCGTTGATCAGCACCACGTCGGTGCCCGGCGTTACGGCCAAGTGGATGTCGGCGAACTGCGCCAGCATGGTCACGCGCGGGTCCACCACGATGAGAGGGAACTTGCGCTTTTCCAGCGCCTCCTTCAGTCGCCAGTAGATGATGGGGTGCTGCTCAGGCAGGTTGGAGCCGAAGGCCATCAGGCAATGGGTGTGCTCGAAGTCCTCGTAGCAGCCGGGCGGGCCGTCTGAGCCGAAGCTGCGCTTGTAGCCCGACACGGCCGAGGCCATGCACAGCGTGGTGTTGCCGTCGTAGTTGTTGGTGCCGATCTGGCCGCGCACCAGCTTGCCCAGGGTGTAGAACTCCTCGGTCAACAGCTGGCCGGTGGACACCACGGCAAAGGCATCGCGCCCGTAGCTGGCCTGGATGCGCTTGATCTCGGCGGCGGTCCGGTCCAGGGCGCTGTCCCAGCTGGCCGGCGCAAACGGCAGGTGCGCCTTGTCGCGCATCAGCGGCACCTTGCCGCGCCCGGGCGAGTCGAACAGCTCGTGCTCGAGCAGGCCCTTGATGCACAGCTTGCCGCGGTTCACGTCGGCCCCGGCATGGCCCCGACTGGTGACGATGCGGCCGCTCTCGTTCAGTCCGATCTCGATGGCACAGCCGGTGGAGCAGTAGTTGCAGGTGGTGTACTTCCATTCCTTGACGTCCTTGACCGGAATGGAGATGGGTTTGCGACGCTTGCGGCCGAAGAGCATGGTATAGGCTGCCGGGGGGTTGGGGCGGTCAGGCCGCCTGCTGGCAGGGGCCGGCAAGCGGCCGCACCAGGTCGGTCGCGTGGCTGGCGAGTTCCTGGGTGTCAAGCGAGACCAGGCCGTTTTCCACCTTGACGGCAAAGCGCGGGGTGCAGCCCTCGTCGGGCGCCTTGGCGCAGCCATCATGAAGGCCGATGGTCCAGTTGTGCAGCGGGCAGGCCACGCTGGTGCCGAACACGATGCCCTGGCTCAGCGGCCCGCCCTTGTGCGGGCAGCGGTCGAGCAGGGCGAACACTTCACCCTGTTCGTTGCGGAACACGGCCACGTCCAGGCCCTTCTCGCGCGCCACGCGGCGCGAACCCAGCACGGGGATGTCCTCCACCCGGCAAATCACTTTCCAGTTGCTCATTTTCCAGTCTCTTTCATCGCTGAGCGCGCCGCGTCGCGGCGCGCGTTGAGGGTCCGTTTTTCAGGCCGGCAGAGGCGTGAATTGCCGCGTGTCCACCGCCGCCTGCTCGGACTCGAGCCAGGGGTCGGGCGCGCCGTCCAGGCTGAACTGCAGGCGCTCCCACAGCGCCTTGCGGCCCTCGGCGTCGTCCAGGATCTTCTTCTTGACATGGTCCAGGCCGACGCGGTGGATGTAGTGCACGGTGCGCTCGAGGTACCAGCCCTCCTCGCGGTACAGCTGCAGGAAAGCACCAGCGAATTCCATGACCTCGGCCGAGGTCTTGACCTTGACCAGGAAATGCGCGACCTCGGTCTTGATGCCGCCGTTGCCGCCCACGTAGATCTCCCAGCCCGAGTCCACGCCGATCACGCCCACGTCCTTGATGCCGGACTCGGCGCAGTTGCGCGGGCAGCCGCTGACGGCCAGCTTGACCTTGTGCGGCGAGTACATGGCCCACAGCGCGTGCTCGAGGTCCTTGCCCATCTGGGTGCTGTCCTGGGTGCCGAAGCGGCACCACTCGCTGCCCACGCAGGTCTTGACCGTGCGCGTCGCCTTGGCGTAGGCCAGGCCGCTGGGCATGCCCAGGTCCTTCCAGACGCCCTGCAGGTCTTCCTTCTTCACGCCCAGCAGGTCGATGCGCTGGCCGCCCGTGACCTTGACGGTGGGGATCTGGTACTTGTCGGCCACGTCGGCGATGCGGCGCAGGTCGTTCGGCGTGGTGTGGCCGCCCCACATGCGCGGGATCACCGAGTAGGTGCCGTCCTTCTGGATGTTGGCGTGGCTGCGCTCGTTGATGAAACGGCTCTGCGGATCGTCCTTGGCCTCGTGCGGCCAGGTGCTGATCAGGTAGTAGTTGACGGCCGGGCGGCAGGTGGCGCAGCCGTTGGGCGTGCGCCAGTCCAGGTACTTGAACACGTCCTGCGTGGTCAGCAGCTTGCCGCCGTCGGGCAGCGGGGTGCGGATCGCGTCGCGCACCGCCTGGTGGCCATGGTCGGTGCAGCCGCAGATGGCCTTCATCTTGGGCGTGGCCGAGTAGTCGCCGCCCGCGGTGAACATCAGGATCTGCTCGACCAGGCCGGTGCAGGAGCCGCAGGAGGCGCTGGCCTTGGTGTGCTTCTTGACCTCGTCCAGCGTGAACAGGCCCTTGTCCTTGATGGCCTTGCAGATGGCGCCCTTGGTCACGCCGTTGCAGCCGCAGACCTCGTCGCTGTCGGCCATGGCGGCGGCCTTGGTGTTGCCCTCGTGGCCGGTGTCGCCGATGTTGGACTCGCCGAACATCAGGCGGTCGCGGATGTCGTGCACGCTGCGGCCGTCGCGCAGCAGCTTGAAGTACCAGCTGCCGTCCACCGTGTCGCCGTACAGGCAGGCGCCGACCAGCTTGTCGTCCTTGATCACCAGCTTCTTGTAGACCCCGCCGAAGGGGTCGCTCATCACGATCTCCTCGGTGCCCTCGCCGCCCATGAACTCGCCGGCCGAGAACAGGTCGATGCCGGTGACCTTGAGCTTGGTCGAGGTCAGCGAGCCGGTGTAGCGGCCGATGCCGAACTGCGCCAGGTGGTTGGCGACCACCTTGCCCTGCTCGAACAGCGGCGCCACCAGGCCGTAGGCGATGCCGCGGTGAGCCGCGCATTCGCCGACGGCGTAGATGCGCGCGTCGGTGGTGGTCTGCATGGTGTCGCTGACCACGATGCCGCGGTTGCAGTGCAGGCGCATCTTCTCGGCCAGCTCGGTGTTGGGGCGTATGCCCACGGCCATCACCACCAGGTCGGCAGGCACTTCGGTGCCGTCCTTGAATTTCACGGACTTGACACGGCCATCCTCGCCGCCGACCAGTTCCTGGGTCTG
Organism: Ramlibacter sp. 2FC; assembly: GCF_005503345.1. NCBI lineage: Bacteria > Pseudomonadati > Pseudomonadota > Betaproteobacteria > Burkholderiales > Comamonadaceae > Ramlibacter > Ramlibacter sp. 2FC. The sequence goes on along the minus strand of NZ_SCMM01000040.1, from coordinate 13,101 downwards.
GGCGCCGATCAGGAACTTGAGGCCGCGGTCCTCCAGCGACTTCTGCAGCAGCTTGCCGGCCACGTCGTCGAGCTGGCGCTCCATCAGCCAGGGCATCACATGCACCACACTGACGCTCATGCCGCGCTTCATCAGGCCGTTGGCAGCCTCCAGGCCCAGCAGGCCGCCGCCGATCACGACGGCGTGCTTGTACTTGGCCGCGGCGTCTATCATGGCCTGGGTGTCGGCGATGTCGCGGTAGGCCAGCACGCCCTGCAACTCCTTGCCGGGGATGGGCAGGATGAAGGGGTTGGAGCCGGTGGCCATCAGCAGGCGGTCGTACTCGGCGCTGAGCTTCTCGCCGGCGGCGTTCTCGGCGTGCACCACCCGGCGCACGCGGTCCACTTGCGTGACCTTCCAGCCCGCGTGCAGGGTGATGCCGTTGTCCTTGTACCAGGCCCAGTCGTTGAGCACGATCTCGTCCAGCGTCTGCTCGCCGGCCAGCACCGGCGACAGCAGGATGCGGTTGTAGTTGGGGTGCGGCTCGGCGCCGAACACCGTGATGTCATAGAGGTCGGGGGCGATCTTCAGCAGCTCTTCCAGCGTGCGAACGCCCGCCATGCCGTTGCCGATCATCACCAGTCTGGATTTCTTCACGCTGCATCTCCGTTGCGAATGCCGTAGCAGTGCAATCCCCATGCCAGCCATTCGCCGCGCCGGTGCATGGCGCCCCATTTCCCGGCATCCCGGGGCTGGAATCGTTGGAAAATAGCCACGAAAAGCTATGAATAAGATAGCAATCGGGCCCTTTGGCCATGGTTCCGGTGGGGGCTTAGGCAGGCTTGGCGCCTTGGGTGCACCATCCTGGGCACGAAACCTGCTTTCCCTTGGTGCATGAGTTTTGAACTGGACATCGGCCTGAACTCGCTGGCCGGCAAGAAGGAAGTCAACGAGGACTTCTGCGCCGCCATGCTGCCCGACCCGGGCGCAGAGGCCATGGGCGCGATCGCGGCGATCGCGGACGGCGTGAGCACGGGCGGCATGGGGCGCGAGGCGGCGCAAACCACGGTCACCAGTTTGGTGCGTGACTACTTCGGAACGCCCGAAACCTGGGACACCACGGTGGCGCTGGACCGCGTCATCGGCGCCCAGAACCAGTGGCTGGCCGGCCTGAACCAGCGGCGCCGGCCGGCCCTGGGCCTGACCACGCTGACGGCCCTGGTGCTGCGCGGCCAGTCCTGGTCGCTGGCCCATGTGGGCGACACGCGCGCCTACCTGCTGCGCGAGGGCCAGATCAGCCAGCTCACGCACGACCACGTGGTCGCGCACCCCGACTTGAGCCACCAGCTGCTGCGCTCCATCGGCGCCGAGGACCGGGTGCTGGTGGACTACAGCCAGGGCGAGCTGCAGGTCGGCGACCTGTTCCTGCTGCTCAGCGACGGGGTGCACAACGTGCTCAACGAGCGGCGCCTGCTGGGTTTTGCAGATACCGTCGACGCGCAGGCCATGAGCGAGGCGCTGACCGCCGCCGCGCTGCAGCGCGGCAGCCACGACAACGTGACGGCGCTGGTGGTGCGCGTCAAGGGCCTGCAGGCGGCCACGCTGCAGGACCAGAACCTGCGCGCGCAGGCGCTGCCCATGCCGCCCAGGCTCAAGGTCGGCGACCAGCTCGACGGCCTGACCGTGACGGCCGTGGTGGCGGACAACGGCATCAACATCCTCTACCAGGTGCGGGCGGATGCCCCCACGCCCGGCACCGGCCGGCTGTACGCGCTCAAGACCCTGCACCCGCTGCGTGCGCACGACGCGCAGGAGCGCGCCATGCTGGCGCACGAGGCCTGGCTGGCCAAGCGCATGCAGTCCAGCCGCGCGGCCGACCATCTGGTCGCGCTGCACGAAGGGCCGCCGAGCGGCCAGGCGCCCAGCGCCTTCTACCTGCTCTACGACTGGCATGGCGGCGAAACCCTGCAGCAGATGCTGGACCGCGGCCTCAGGTTCGGCCCGGCCCAGGCGGTGAGCGCGGCCACGCAGGCGGCCCGGTCGCTGGGCCTGCTGCACCGCCAGAGCGTGATCCACCGCGACGTCAAGCCGGCCAACCTGCACCAGGGCGAGGACGGGGTGCTGCGCCTGCTGGACCTGGGCGTGGCTTTGAGCGGGCGCGAGCCCGAGTCCACGCGCCTGCTGCACGCCGGCACGCCGAGCTACATCAATCCCGAGCAATGGGGGTTCAGCATACGCGCCGGCGGCGCGGACGCGCAGGCCGCCGAGGAGCCGCCCGACGCGCAGAGCGACCTGTTTGCGCTGGGCGTCACGCTCTACCAACTGCTGAGCGGCGGGCGCCTGCCCTACGGCGAGGTCGTGCCCTACCAGGTGGGACGCTACTGGCGCGACCCGATACCGCCGAGCCGCCACAACCCCGAGGTGCCGATCTGGCTGGACCACGTGGTGCTCAAAGCCGTGGCGCGCGACAAGCGCCAGCGTTTCGAGACGGCCGAGGAGCTGCTGCTGGCGCTGGAGCGCGGCGCCTCGCGGCCGCTCACCGCGCCGCCCGCCACCCCGCTGATCCAGCGCGACCCCACCATGCTGTGGAAGCTGCTGCTGGCCTTCAGCCTGCTGTTCAACCTGCTGCTGGTCTACTGGCTGCTGTTCCTGCCCAAGTAGCCAGGGGCCGGCTTCACTTCTTGGCGCGGATCCTGGCCAGTTCGGCCTGGGCCTCGTTCCACAGGTCCATGCCGATCTCGGAGCCTATCGTGGCGTAGACGCGCGTGAGCTTGCTGCGCATGCGCGCCGCTTCGGCCGGCGAGAGCTCGTTGACCTGCATGCCCTTGGCCTTGAGGTCGGTGATGGCGCGTGCGGCTTCCTCGCGCGTGTCCTTGCGCTCGAAGTCGCGGCTGGCCCTGGCGGCGTCCAGCAGCACCTTCTGCTCGGCGGCGGACAGCTGGTCCCACCACTTCTTGCTGGCCAGCACGATCCAGGGGCTGTAGACATGGTTGGTCACCGTCAGGTACTTCTGCACCTCGTAGAACTTGCTCGACAGGATGGTGTTGAACGGGTTTTCCTGGCCGTCCACGGTGTTGGTCTCGAGGGCGCTGAACAGCTCGGAGAAGGCCATGGGCACGGCGTTGGTGCCCAGGGTCTTGAAGCTCTCCAGGAACACGTTGTTCTGCATCACGCGCAGCTTGATGCCCGAGAGGTCTTCCATCTTGACCACGGGGCGCTTGCTGTTGGTGAGGTTGCGGAAGCCGTTCTCCCAGTAGACCAGGCCGACCAGGCCCTTTTCCTGCAGCTTGGCCTTGATCTTGTCGCCGATCGGGCCGTCCAGCAGGGCGTCGGCCTCCTTGGCGTTGCTGATCAGGAAAGGCGTGTCCCACAGCGCCATTTCCTTGGTGATGCCGACCAGGGTGGCGGTGGAGCCGACCATCATTTCCTGGGCGCCGCCGATCAGCGCCTGCTGCATCTGGGTGTCGGGGCCGAGCGCGGCGGCGCCGATGGCGCGCAGCTTCATCTTGCCGCCCGAGGCCTTCTCGACCTGCTCGGCGAAGACCTTGGCCGCGCGGCCCTGGTTGCTCTGCTCGTTCAGGCCGTAGCCGAAGCGGATCAGGCGCGGCTTGAAGTCCTGGGCGATGCTGGTGAAGGGGGCGGCCAGGGCCAGCGCGGCGGCCGTGGCGACGAGGGTGCGGCGAACGAGGTTCATGAGGGTCTCCGGAAAAAAAGAAAGTGTTGAGGTCGGAAGGGCAGGGCGTCAGCGCATCCAGGCCACCGGCGCGGTGACGATCTGGGGGAACACGACGAACAGCGCGAGGATCAGCATGTAGGTGACGAGGAAGGGGTTCACGCCCTTGATCACCTGGTGCAAAGGCAGCCGGCCGACGCCGGCCACCACGTTGAGCACCGTGCCCACGGGCGGCGTGATCAGGCCGATCGCGCCGTTGAGCACGAACATCAGGCCGAAATACACCGGGTCTATGCCGGCCTTGACGGCGATCGGCAGCATCACGGGCGCGAAGATCAGGATGGTCGGCGTGAGGTCCAGCGCGGTGCCGATCAGCACCAGGGCCAGCATCATCACGGTCATCAGAAGGCGCGGGCTCTCGACCAGCGGGCCCAGCCAGCCGCTCAGCACGCCGGGCAGGTCGGCCAGGGTGATCATGTAGCTCGCGACCTGGGCGCCGGCGCACAGGAACATCACGATGGCCGTGGTCTTGGCGGCGCGCACCAGCACGCCCTCGATTTCGGCCAGCTTCATCTCGCGGTGGATCAGCAGGGCGACGACCAGGGCGTAGAAGGCCGCCACCACCGCCGCCTCGGTGGGCGTGAAGAAGCCGGTCTTCATGCCCCCGATGATGATCAGGGGCATCAGCAGGGCCCAGAAGGCCTTGGCCGTGGCGCGCAGCCGCTCGCGCAGCGGCAGTGGCGCGCCGGCCGGCAGGTCGATGCGGCGCAGCACCAGCTTCCAGGCCACGATCAGGCCGGCGCCCATGATCAGGCCCGGCACGATGCCCGACAGGAACAGCGCCGAGATCGAGGTGTTGGTGGTCACGCCGTAGATCACGAAGGGCATGGACGGCGGGATGATGGGCGCGATGATGCCGCCCGAGGCCAGCAGGCCGGCCGAGGTGTTCATCGGATAGCCCTGCTGGCGCATCATGGGCAGCAGGATGGTGGCCAGGGCCGCGGTGTCGGCCAGGGCCGAGCCGCTCATGCTGGCCATCAGCACCGCGGCGCCGATGGCCACGAAACCCAGGCCGCCGTGGATATGCCCCACCCAGGCCTGGGCCATGGTGATGATGCGGCGGCTGATGCCGCCCGAGTTCATCAGCTCGCCGGCCAGGATGAAGAAGGGCACGGCCAGCAGGGGGAAGCTGTCCACGCCGGCCACCAGGTTCTGCGCCAGCAGCTGGGTGTCCCAGAAGTCCAGCACCCAGGCCATGCCGGCGCCGGTGAGCACCAGGGCCAGCGCCATGTTCATGCCCAGGCCCATCAGGCCCAGCATGCCGCCGACGAAAACGATGAAGGACAAGGCTTCGCTGCTCATGGGGCTCACTCCACTTCCATGCCGTGGCCCAGGTCCAGCGGCTTTCGTTTGATCAGTTCCACCAGCGCCATCAAGGCGATGGCCAGGGCGCTCAGCAGGGCCGGCAGCGGCAGCAGGGCCGTGGGATAGCCCAGCACCACCGAATGGCTGTCCAGGCCCACCACCACCTGCTGCCAGGCGCCGTGGCCGATCAGCGCACAGCCCAGCAGCACCAGCAGGCGGATCAGCAGCGTCACGGCCGCCATCAGGGCCGGCCGGCCTTTGAGCAGGCCGATCAGGCTGGTGAAGGCCATGTGCTCGCCGGCCGGATAGGCCGCGGTCGCGCCTATGAACACCATCCAGACGAACAGCAGGCGCGACAGCTCCTCGCTGGCGGCGACGCCGCTGCCGAAGCCGTAGCGCAGCACCACGTTGATGAACACCGCGACGGCCATCACGCCCAGGCAGGCTGCCATGGCGGCATGGACCAGACGCTGCAGGCGTCCTTCGGAAACTTCAGAGCTCATGCGGATTCTCCGGCGTGCAGCCAGGCGCTGACCTCGGCTTGCAGTTGCGGCAACGGGGCCTGGGCGTCGACGGGCAGCACGCCCGGCTCACCCAGGGGCGGCTCCAGCGTCGCGAACTGGCTGTCGACCAGGCTGGCCGAGAAGAAATGCTGGGGCGCGCGTGCCGACACGCGCGCCAGGGCCTGTTCGCGGGTGATGGCCAGGAACACGAAGCGCAGGCCCGGCGCGGCCGCACGCAGGCGATCGCGGTAGCTGCGCTTGAGCGCCGAGCAGGTCAGCACCACGCCTTGCGGATGGGCGCGCAGCTGCTCGCCCAGGCGGAGCAGCCAGCCGTCGCGGTCGGCGTCGGTGAGGGCGATGCCCTGGCTCATCTTGGCCCGGCTTTCGGCACTGTGGTGGTCGTCGCCTTCCACCAGCGGCAGGCCTTCGGCCTCGGCCAGGGCCGCCCCCAGGCTGGACTTGCCGCAACCGGCCACGCCCATGATGACGATGGATGAAGTCATTTGGATAGCGCTATCCGAGTAAGATCAAAGAAATGGCGATCGATGGCCCCGGTTATCCTGTTGGCAAGGAATTTTTCCAGCCTAGGGAATGCCCGCGGTTCGATCGCCGTTGGATAGCGCTATCCTAACGGTTTCGGAAATCCCCTTGTCTAAGTAGTTTCCCTAGACGTCTGTCATGAGCTTCTCTCCCGCCCGTTCCCGCGCCACCGGACGCGTCACGCTCGCCGACGTGGCCCAGCTCGCCGGCGTCAGCCCGATCACGGTCTCGCGCGCCCTGCGCGGCGAACGCGCGGTCGATCCGGAGCTGGTGGCGCGCGTGCGGGCCGCGGCGCTCAAGCTCGGCTATGTGCCCGACCCGGCCGCCCGGGCCCTGGCCTCGCGCCACAGCAGCCATGTGGCGGTGCTGATCCCGCTGCTGTCGAACGCCTTGTTCGTCGACTTGCTCGAGGCCGTGCAGCGCACGCTGCGGCCGGCCGGCTACCAGACGCTGATCGGCATCACGCATTACGACGCCAGCGAGGAGGAGCTGCTGCTGCGCGAGCAGCTGCTGCACCGCCCGGCCGGCCTGCTGGTGACTGGCCTGGAGCGCAGCGAGGCCACGCGCGCCCTGATCGCCCAGAGCGGCGTGCCCTGCGTGCACCTGATGGAGGCGGCGGGCCAGCCGGGCATCCACAGCGTGGGCTTTTCCCAGGTCGATGCCAGCGCGGCGCTGACACGCCACCTGCTCGAGCGCGGCCGTCGCCGCATCGCCTTTGCCGCGGCCCAGCTCGACCCGCGCACCATGCAGCGCCTGCAGGGCTGGCGGCGCGAGCTCGGTGCGGCCGGTCTTTACGATCCCAAGCTCGAATGGCTGAACCCCGAGCCCTCGTCGCTGGCGCTGGGCGGGCGCATGTTCGAGCAGATCATGGCGCAGAAGCCGGGCGTGGACGCGGTGTTCTTCTGCAACGACGACCTGGCGCAGGGGGCCTTGCTGACCGCGCTGAGGTTGCACATCGCCGTGCCGCGGCGCGTGGCCATTGCCGGCTTCAACGACCTCACCGGCAGCGACCAGATGCTGCCGCCGCTGACCACGGTGCGCACGCCGCGTGCCGAGATCGGCAGCGCGGCGGCTCGCATGCTGCTGTCGCTGATGCACGGCGAGCCGGTGGCGACGCCCTGTGTGGACGTGGGTTACGAGCTGGTGGTGCGCGGCAGCACCTGAGCTGGCGCTCAGGCGGTAACCAAACGCGCCCGCCCGCCTTTTTGTCTTCGGCCGTCCGCTGCGCGGACTTAACTTCGCTGCGCGAAGTTAGCCTGCGACGAAAGGGTGGCCGTGCCCTTGGCACGGCCACCCTTTTCCGCCCAGGTACGGGTCCAGCGGATCTGCATGACGCGCAGCATGAACAGCATGACCACGGCCAGCAGCGCGAAGGCGACGAAACCCCAGAGGTAGGTGCCGGCGTACTGCTTGGACAGGCCCATGGCGTTGGGGATGAAGCCGCCGCCCAGGGCGCCGACCTCGCCGATCATGGAGCCGGCCACGGCCGTGGTCACCGGCCAGCGCAGCGGCACCAGCTGGAACAGGGCGCCGTTGCCCGCGCCCAGCGCCGCGAAGCAGAGCATGAAGAGCAGGGTGGTGGCCGTCAGCGAGCCGCCGGCCAGGCCGCACAGCACCAGGGTGATCGCGACCACGACCAGCACGCCGCTCAAGGTGTTGATGCCGCCCACGCGGTCGGAGATGTAGCCGCCCACCACGCGCACGGCCGAACCCATCAGGGCGGCCAGCATGGTCAGCTGGCCGGCCTCCACCTTGGTCACGCCGAACTGGTCGTGGAAGTAGGTGGGCAGGAAGCTCGCCAGGCCGATGAAGCCGCCGAAGGTCACCACGTAGATCAGGCTGAAGGCCCAGCCGTCCTTCTCGAACAGGCAGGCGATGTGCTGGCGGAAGGTCTGGTGCTCGACGTCCGGCGGCTCCTTGGCGAAGACCACCATCACTACCATGGGGATCAGCATGAAGAAGGCCGCCAGGCCGTACACCGTCTGCCAGCCGTAGGCCGTGGCCAGGGGCGGCGCGAACAGCACGGCCAGCACGGTGCCCGAGTTGCCGGCGCCGGCGATGCCCATGGCCAGGCCCTTGTACTTGGGCGGGAACCAGCCCGAGCCCAGCGACAGCGCCACGCCGAAGCTGGCGCCGGCGATGCCCAGCAGCACGCCCATGGCCAGCACATGGTCATAGCTGCTGATGAAGAAATAGCCGTAGGCCAGGGCCAGCACGATCAGGCCCATCTCGACCAGGGCGGCGTTCTTGCGGCCGATGTACTGGGCCAGGATGCCCAGCGGAAAGCGCATCAGTGCGCCGGCCAGGATGGGCACCGAGATCATGAAGCCCTTCTGCGCGGCCGTCAGCTGGAAGGCCTCGCTGATGAAGGGCGCCATGGCGCCGTTGAGCACCCAGACCGCGAAGCAGAAGTCGAAGTACAGGAAGGCTGCGAACAGCGTCGGAGCGTGCCCCGACTTCAGAAAGGTGCGGAATCCCGCCATGGTGCAATCCTCTGTGAAGGTAAAAGAAAGTTCACAGAACCAGTGCGAGAAACGTGCCAACCCAGGGCGGGTTGGCGGCTTCGCTTCACTCGGCGCTGGTCGCGCGGGCTCCTGGCGTGGGCTGTGCGGGGGGCGTGTGGGCCACGGGGCGCGCGCGCCCACCCTTTTCCGCCCAGGTGCGGGTCCAGCGGATCTGCATCACGCGCAGCATGCCCAGCACGATCACGGCGCAGACGGCGAAGCCGACGAAGCCCCAGAGGTAGGTGCCGGTGTACTGCTTGGACAGGCCCATGGCGTTGGGCACCAGGCCGCCGCCCAGGGCGCCGGCTTCGCCGATCATGGAGCCGGCGACGGCCGTGGTCAGCGGCCAGCGCAGCGGCACCAGCTGGAACAGGGCGCCGTTGCCCGCGCCCAGGGCGGCGAAGCACAGCATCAGCAGCAGCGTGGTGGCGACCAGCGAGCCGCTCGCCAGACCGCTGAGCACCAAGGTGATGGCGACGGTGACCAGCACGGCGGTCAGCGTGTTCACGCCGCCCCAGTGGTCGGAAATCCAGCCGCCGAACACCCGCACCGCGGCGCCCATGAAGGCGGCCAGCATGGCCAGCTGGCCGGCCTGCACCTTGCTGACGCCGAACTGGTCGTAGTAGTAGGAGGGCAGGAAGGTGGTGAGGCCGATGAAGCCGCCGAAGGTCACGGCGTAGATCAGGCTGAAGGCCCAGCCGTCCTTCTCGAACAGGCAGGCGGCGTGTTCGCGCAGCGAGGCGTGGCTGTCGACGTCATCCGGCTCGCGGCCGAACAGGATCATGGCCGCCATCGGCAACAGCATGGCCAGGGCGGCGATGCCGTAGACGGTCTGCCAGCCCCAGCGCTGGGCCAGGGCCGGCGCCACCAGCACCGAGACCGCCGTGCCCACGTTGCCCGCGCCGACCAGGCCCATGGCCAGGCCCTTGTAGCGCGGCGGGAACGAGCCCGAGCCCAGGCTCAGGGCCACGCCGAAGCTGGCGCCTGCGATGCCCAGCAGCACGCCCATGGCCAGCAGGCTGTCGTAGGAGCTGACGTAGAAGTAGCCGAACAGCAGGGCCACGATGATCATGCCCATCTCGACCAGGGTGGCGTTCTTGCGGCCGATGTACTGCGCCAGCACGCCGAGCGGAAAGCGCATGAAGGCGCCGGCGATGATGGGAATCGAGAGCATCAGGCCCTTCTGGGCCGGCGAGAGCTGGTAGGTCTCGGAGATGAACGGCGCCATGGCCCCGTTCATCACCCAGATGCAGCAGGAGAAGGCGAAATAGAAGAAGGAGGCGAACAGGGTCGGGGAGTGCCCTGACTTGAGAAAGCTGCGAAAGCCCACCATGGTGCAAATCCTCTGTGAAGCGGGAAGGGAGATTCACAGATTCAGTGCGAAAAACATGCCAAGCTGGGGTGGGCACAAACGCACCCATCCGGCTCAAATGGCCGGTTTGGATGATGCGTTTTGGTGCGGTGCACAGCTTTGGTGTGTTTCAGATCCTCCTGGACAGGTCCACGCAGACCAGGGCCGGCTGGCGGTTCCAGCGCAGCGTGATCACGTAGGGGTGGCGGCGCACACGGGCCTTAACGCCCGAGGCGCCCTGCAGCTTGACCGGTACCGAGATGTTGAGGCCGCTGCCCAGCAGCCGGCGCGCATTGCCGGCCAGGGTGTTGGCGACTTCGCCGACCGCGTCGAGCAGGTTGCCGTCGGCCAGGTCGGTCTCGCCCTGCAGCAACAGGAGCTCGCGCAGCAGCGGGGCCGGCATGGACACGAGCACATGGCCGTTGTAGCTGCCGGAAAAGCTGACCAGGCCATTGAAGTCGTGGCCCTGCAGGTCGCCCGTGGCCAGGAAGGCCGAGGTGATCTGAGGCTCCTGCGAGGTCGTGACCTGGAAGTAGCGCCGCACCGAGTCGACGAACAGCTTGAGCTCGGCTTCGTTGAGGGTGGTCATGGTCAGGCCTCCTGCCGGGCCGCCCCAAAGGAGGCCTGGGCCCCCTCGGGGGGCAGCGAATACACGAAGTGATAAGCGTGGGGGCGTTTCATCTCAATGGCTGTCGGTGACGTCGAGCAGGGCCAGGCGCAGCTCGTCGTCGCTGAAGGGCTTGGCCACGAAGCCGCGCGCGCCCAGCTTGAGCGCGGCGATCGCGGTGGCCTTGTCGCTGAGGGCGCTCACGACCAGGATGTTGACCCTGGGCAGCAGGCGCAGCAGCTGGCGTATGCATTCCACGCCGTCCATCTCGGGCATGGTCAGGTCCATGGTCACGACCTCGGGCTGCGCGGCCCGCGCGATGCGCAGCGCTTCGGCGCCGTTGCGCGCCAGTCCGACGATGGAGATGCCCGAGATCCCGCCGTCCTGCACCACGCGCGAGATCCGGGTGCGGATCATGTTGGAGTCGTCGACGATCATCATGCGCATGGCGGGCCCCCTTGCTCTTCCTGTCAGGCTGCGAACCGGATCCTGAACTCGGTGAAGCGGCCCGGCGTGGCGCTGAGCTTGATGCGCGCTCCCAGCTGCTGCACATGGGTCTGCACCAGGTCCAGGCCGACGCCGCGGCCGGCGTGCAGGGACAGGCCATCGGCGGTCGAGAAGCCGGGCCTGAAGATGTGTGCGATGACCTGCCGGTCGTCCAGCTGCTCGAGCTGCAGCGGGCTGTACCAGCCCAGGGCCAGCAGCTTCTGGCGCACCAGCGGCGCGCTCAGGCCGGCGCCGTCGTCGCGCACGCTGAGCTGCCACTCGGCCCCTGCGCGCTGCAGCTGCAGCTCGACGCAGCCCTCGGCGTCCTTGCCGGCGCTGCGGCGCAGCGCCGGCGCCTCGATGCCGTGCACTACCGCGTTGCGCAGCAGCTGCACGGCGATCTCGTGCACCCGGTCGCGGGTCTCGGCGGCGAGCGCGTTCAGGCCGTCCAGGCTCACCTGCGCGCGCACGCGCTTGCCCTGGTCGGACGCAACCTGCTGCGCCAGCCGCGCCAGCGCCTCCTCGCTGGCCTCGCCGGCCACCGGCTTGGCCTCGCTGCCGCGCGGGCGCTCGGCCAGGCCCTTGAGCGCCGCCACCTGGCCCAGCAGTTCCTCCAGCGGCAGGGGCAGGGCCAGCAGGGCCTCGCCCAGGTCGCCGCTGCCGCCCGACTCGCGGATGCGCTGCAGTCCGGTCTCGAACGCATGAGCCAGGCCGGCCAGCGTCTCCAGGCCCAGCGTGGCGGCGTCGCCCTTGAGCGCGTGGACGCGGCGCGCCGCCTGGTCCAGGGCCGCGAGGACGGCCGCCTCGCCGCGCGCCGAGGCCGTGCCGCGCAGCAGCTCGTTGACCTCGAGCAGGCCGGCCTCGGCCCTGGTCACGAACTGGTGCAGCAGCGCCGGGTCGGCGTCCAGGGCCTTGAGCAGCATGGACAGTTCCTTCTGCGAGCGCTGGCGCTCGGCCTGCAGCTTGTGCGCCAGCTCCATGCGCGCCGTGATGTCCTGCACGGTGACCAGCAGGTGGCGCACCGCGCCGTCCTCCTGGACGCGGTTGAAGTGGAACGAGAGGTGGCGCCGCTGGTCCTGGCCGAGCCGGTTCTTCACCATCAGCTCGACCTCGGACAGCGGGTTGATGTCCTGCACCAGCGCCTCCTTCACGTGGGGCGAGAACAGCAGCTCCACATAGTCGCGCGCGTCGCGCAGCACCTTCTCGGAGACCAAAGGCGACAGCAGCTCGAAGAAGGGGTCGCCGGGCTTGAGCGCCCGGCCGAACAACTGGCGGGCGGACTGCGAGAGCTGGGAGCCGAGCCGGAAGTCCGGCGTCATCAGGAACAGGCCTTCGCGCACGCTGGCCAGGATTTCGCGGTTTTCCTCGTTGGCGGCCTCGATGGCCGCGTCCGAGCTGCGCAGCCGGCGCAGGAACTTGAACAGGATGAAGGCGAAGTTCAAGAGCGCCAGCACGATGCCGCCGGTCTGCACCAGGCGCAGCGTGGTGGCGCGCTGCGCGGCCACGGCCTCGAGCGCGGTGGTCAGCTCGTTCATCAGGCCCAGCAACTGCAGGTTGTGGGTCTTGGCGTAGTCGGCGGCGGCCTGCAGCTCGGCCTCGGTCGGGGCCCCGGCGAGCACCGGCGCCAGCCGCTGCTGGTAGGGCGTCCACAGCGCCTGGGCCTTGGCCAGGATCTCGGCCGCGCGCGCACCCTGCGCCGCCGGCAGGAACACCGGATGGCCGTCGCCGCCGGGCACGGTGGCGCCGGCCTGGAAGCCCTTGAGCGAGACGTCGAACAGCCGCACCGCGTTCCCGAGCTCGTCGAGTTCCTGGCGCGCGGGCAGGCCCTGGCTGCGCGCGGCCTGCACCGACAGCAGGGCCTTGGCCGTGCGCTGCGAGAGCATGCGCTGGCGGCCGGCGAGGTTGATGCCGACCGCGTCTTCGGCGATCTGGAACGAGGTGTAGAAGTTCAGCACCAGCACGCCGAGGTCGAACAGCAGGAAGAAGGCCACCGCGACCACGATCTCGCGGTACTTGCCCAGCGCGAAGCGCCCCCCGGCCGGCCCGCCGCGACCGGCGCCGGGCCGGCCGGGGGCGAGGGGGGCGGGCAGGAC